>USKN01000251.1 GCA_900555295.1 uncultured Eubacteriales bacterium | reverse complement strand
GCGTTTTTCTATATTGGTAATTACAATTTTGGTGGGGTAGGATATATTTTCTTTTGAAAGAAAATATTTATTTGAATTAGAGTCTTTATTAAACAAGTTTGTTATATTAGAAAAAAAATTATAGCCTTCAGGCCATAATTTTTTTTTCAACCACATATTAACCGTAAGTGAAATACTTGATATTACAAGTAATACAAGTATTAAATTTTTAAAGCTTTCTTTTTTCATAGTTCACCTTTTAACTGAACATATCCATTATTCCTACACTAAACGATTTTAATCTGTCTTTAAAGCCGGGGCTTAAAAGATTAATTTCAAATTTAGCAGTTTCCGTTAATCCGTCTTTGGTTGCAACAATCATAAATTTGTTTGAACCGTTTTTTAACGAAAGAGTTGCCGCATACAAGTTGCTTGCACCTACCGTTGTTTGCATAATTTCATTATTTTCGCCTACAGCCTTTTCATATCTGCCTGATGATGCATTGTAAGCATATACCGTAACAACAACACCTTGTTTAGCAATTGCCGATATGGCAAAAGATTTTGTTGTTGTGCTCGATGACGAAGTTGACGGGTTTCTTACATCTATAAGTGAAGAAGTGTTACCAGTATAGTTTGATGGGAGAGAAGCGCCCGAAACAGTATAATACATTACTTCCACAGAACCCGAATTATTGTCAGCAAAACATACGCACGGAATAATGTTCAGGCAAAAAACCACTGCTATTAATAATGCTTTAATATGTATGTGAGTGTTTTTCATTATAATTCCTCCATTTATATTTTTTGTAACTTCATATCTATATTATAATATATCAATATTACATACAGGTTACAGTCGGCTTAAAATACCATAACATATGGTATGGTTTGTCAACAAAAAATGTTGTTTTATGCAAAATAATGTCTTACAGTTCGACGTTTGAATTTACAGGCAGAGTTATTATGACCTCGGTACCTTTGCCGGCAGCGCTTTCTATGCTTATTTGTCCGCCGTGTGCGTCTACAATTTCTTTTGCTATTGCAAGTCCTAATCCTGTTCCGCCCTGCTCACGCGAGCGCGCCTTGTCAACTCTGTAAAATCTTTCAAAAATATGTTCCAAACTCGTTTCGGGAATACCTATTCCGTTATCTTTAATTTTAACAACAATACTGTTGTACACATACATACTATAAACAGTTATTATTCCGTCTTTCGGTGTATATTTTACGGCATTTGTTATAACATTTGTTATAACCTGCTCAATACGGTCGCAGTTACCGTAATAAAGAGGAAGTTTGTTTGAACGAACATATGTAAGCCGCTGTTGTTTTTCATTTGCGGAATGTTCAAGCTTTTCAACAATATTTTCAATAACGCTGTCCAAATCAAAAGTTTCGCACAGCATATTTTTTATACCGTGGTCAAGACTCGAAAGCAATAGCAAATCTTTAACAAGTCTTGTCATTCTGTCCGATTCTTTATTTATTATAGATAAAAATCGCGAAAACATTTTTTTGTCATAATCATTATCCTCAACCGAGTTTAAAAGCGTTTCGGTATAGCTTTTTATTGTTGTAATTGGAGTTCGTAGTTCGTGCGATACATTTGCCACAAACTCGCGTCTTGCCATATCAAGTTTTTGCTGTTTTGTAACGTCCTGCAATACCGATATAATACCTGCCGTTTTATTTTCGCCTTTAAATGGCGCAAAATACACATTGAGTTTTGTATCATCTATATCTATTTGTTTTTCAGTACTTTGGTCCTCGTCAAACAATGCAAGGCGGGCAATGCTTATATCGCAATTACCGTACAAATCGTCAAATGTAACGGCTGTGTCTTTAAGACGAAGCATTTTAACGGCGGCAGGATTAATATGAATTATTTCTCCTGTCATATCAAACGCTACAATACCGTCATTCATATATTTTAAAATTGTTTCAACTTTGTTTTTTTCGTTTTCAAATTTTCCGCGGAAAGACCGGGACAGTTCGGCAATACGTTTCCAAGACGGCTCCCATTCC
>USKN01000250.1 GCA_900555295.1 uncultured Eubacteriales bacterium | reverse complement strand
GACGTTATATTTTTGGTTGATGAAAAATTAAGTACCCTTGCCGATTTTAGATATCGCAGAATATATAAGGCAAAAAACGGTATGGACGGCGGCGCGGCACGTTGTAACGGCAAAAACGGCGAGGATTTGTATGTAAAGGTGCCTGCCGGCACTCTTGTTAAAGATGTCGAAAGCGGCAGAATAATTGCAGACCTTAAAGTTCCCGGTCAAACTTTTGTTGTATGTAAAGGCGGTTCGGGCGGTTGGGGTAACTGCCATTTTGCAACCGCTACACGGCAAATTCCGCGATTTGCAAAAAGCGGTATTGAGGGCGAAAAACGCGAAATAACGCTGGAACTTAAATTGCTTGCCGATGTTGGATTGGTTGGATTTCCAAATGTAGGAAAATCAACACTTTTGTCGGTAGTAAGCGATGCGCGCCCCAAAATTGCAAATTATCACTTTACTACGCTTGAACCCAATCTCGGTGTAGTTGATTTGGGAGCGCAGGGCAGTTTTGTAATGGCAGATATTCCCGGTATTATTGAGGGCGCAAGCGAGGGTATAGGGCTTGGACACGAGTTTTTGCGGCACGTTGAAAGAACCCGCCTTTTAATTCACGTTGTTGATGCATCGGGAATTGAGGGGAGAAATCCTATTGAAGATTTTGACCTTATTAATAAAGAAATAAAAATGTACAATCCCACACTTGCCGAGCGCAGGCAGATTGTGGCGGCAAATAAGCGTGATATTGTATATGATGAAAATATATATAATTCGTTTTGCAATGAAATGGAAAGACGGGGTTATATGGTATTTAAAATCAGCGCAGCCACAAACAGCGGTGTGAGCGAACTTATGCGTTATGTAGCAAGTATATTGGATACAATCCCCGTACCCGTTATGTATGATGAAAACGAAACGGAAACAGCTGTTATTAAATTTGAAGACGAGGCACCGTTTGAAGTGCAAGTACAAGACGGTTTGTACAGTGTTGAGGGACCGTGGATAAAAAGACTTTTGGGCAGTACAAATTTTGAGGACAGCGAATCGCTCCAATATTTTCAAAATGCATTGCGAAAAAAAGGCGTTATAAAAGAACTTGAGAAAAAGGGTATAAACGAGGGCGACACTGTAAAAATGTATGAAATTGAATTTGATTATATGAAATAGTGCACAACTGCGGAGGTTATTTTGCTATGGCTGACACACAAAATGTTTATGAAAACGAAAAAAACGAGAATACCGAAAAACATAATATAAGAAAAACGGGCAGAATGGGAACGAGGACGCAAAAAAACCGCGTGCCCAAAAAGGGGCTTGAAAAGAGAAACAAACCCGACGGCGGCAGAGGACATATTCAATCGGCATCAAAAAACGACAAGAATTTTAAAACTTCAAACCGTACATTAAATACAAAAACCCTTGAACAGAGAAATAATATATCTAAACTAAATGATTTGCACAAAAATACCAAATCTGCAAAACCCGTAAAAAAATTTGTTGACGATAAAGAAACATCCGAGCATATATTAACGGAATTTATACTCGGTGAGTTTGAAGATAAGGGAAAAAAATTGGCATTTAAAAAATGTGCCGATGATTATAAGATTATAGATATAACAGATGAAACCGAAAAAGTTTTAAATACATATAAAGAGAGTGCCGAGGCGTATCTTGAATGGTGCAAAATTAAATACCCTGATAAAATCAAAAAGAATTTAGTATAAATCAATGCGTAAAATTAATCAAAATATTGCTGTAAAGTTAAAAAAATATGTTAAAAATAAAAAAAACATAAAAATACTATTGATTTTTTATGCGTAATGATGTATAATATATAGCGTTGGTGTACATATAAAGTATACATCGGGATGTAGCGCAGCTGGTAGCGCGCGACGTTCGGGACGTTGAGGCCGCAGATTCGAGTTCTGTCATCCCGACCACTAAAAACCCACGGAAACAAATTTGTTTACGTGGGTTTTTAATTAAAAGGCAGTTAAAATTATATTTTATGTTGTAGCTGTAAAAACGCAACA
>USKN01000249.1 GCA_900555295.1 uncultured Eubacteriales bacterium | reverse complement strand
TTTTATTATTTATTTTTACTATGTGGTTGATTAGACAAAAGATTTAAACTCAATTGTCTACTTATACAGGTTAACCGAACAACCATTAAGACTGTCTGTAGATTTTAAAGTTTACAAAAGAAAAAAGTTCGCGGCTTTTTTTAAGACAGCCAAAAACAAAAAAGTTTAAAGCCGTTAAACGGCAATGGGGAGGTAATTTTTATGACAAGCGCTATACAAGAATTTGTAACAAGCAACATTTTTGGCGTATGGTTCCTTATAGGAGCCGCATTGGTATTTTGGATGCAAGCAGGATTTGCAATGGTAGAAACAGGCTTTACAAGAGCTAAAAACGCCGGCAACATCATAATGAAAAACCTTATGGACTTCTGTATAGGTACTGTGGTATTTATTATAATAGGTTTTGGTTTGTTTCTCGGCGAAGACTTGGTAGGATTAATCGGTAAACCGGGACTTGATATATTTACGGCTTACGAGAATTTTGATTGGTCAAACTTTGTATTTAACCTTGTATTCTGTGCAACAACCGCAACAATCGTTTCGGGTGCAATGGCAGAGAGAACAAAATTTCTTTCATACTGCATTTACTCGGGCATTATTTCAGCATTTATATATCCTGTTGAAGCCCATTGGATTTGGGGTGGCGGCTGGCTGTCGCAAATAGGATTTCACGATTTTGCGGGTTCTTGCGCAATACATATGGTTGGCGGTATTTCGGCATTAATAGGTGCTAAAATATTAGGTCCCCGTATCGGTAAATTTACAAAAGATAAAAACGGCAAAGTTATTAAAGTAAATGCATTCCCCGGTCACAACCTCACAATCGGTGCACTCGGTGTATTTATTCTTTGGCTCGGCTGGTACGGATTTAACGGTGCGGCCGCAACGAGCATTGAACAGCTCGGTTCAATATTTGTAACAACAACAATTGCGCCCGCCATTGCAACGGTATCATGTATGATATTTACTTGGATTAAATACGGTAAACCCGATGTATCTATGTGTCTTAACGCATCGCTTGCGGGCCTTGTTGCAATTACAGCGGGCTGCGATGTTACCGACGCTCTCGGTTCTATAATAATTGGTGCGATAGCCGGTGTGCTTGTAGTTTTCGGTGTATGGTTTTTAGATTACAAACTTCACGTTGACGACCCTGTAGGTGCTGTAGCCGTTCACTGCTTAAACGGTATTTGGGGTACAATTGCTGTTGGTTTATTTGCAACAACATCAGCTCCCGCATCTGAACTTACAGGCTTATTCTACGGCGGCGGATTTAAACTTCTCGGTTTGCAGCTGCTTGGTATTCTTACGGTAGGTGCTTGGACCGCAATTACAATTACAATATCATTCTTTATTATAAAAGCAACGGTTGGTTTGCGTGCAAGTGCAGAAGAGGAAATTACAGGTCTTGACGCAACAGAACACGGTTTGCCGAGTGCATATGCCGACTTTATGCCGGCAATAGACTCATATACGGCAGATTACGATGTTCCCGTTACAGGCGATACCGCCATTGACGATGCCGTTCCCGTTGTACTTAAAAGCAGTGACGGCACAAATCCTGTCGGCAGTGATGTAAAAATGACTAAGATAGAAATTGTTATTAAACAAGAAAAATTTGAAAAACTTAAAGCTGCTATGATGAACATAGGTATTACAGGTATGACTGTAACACACGTTCTCGGATGTGGTATACAAAAAGGCAAACCCGAATACTACCGTGGTGTAATTAACGAAGCAACACTTCTTCCAAAAGTACAGGTTGAAATAGTTGTATGTAAAGTTCCCGTTAAAACGGTTATTGATACAGCTAAAAAAGTTCTTTATACAGGTCACATCGGCGACGGAAAAATATTTGTTTACGATGTTGAAAACGTTATAAAAGTGAGAACAGGTGAAGAAGGATTTGACGCTTTGCAGGACGTTGAATAATGTTAGGCAATGCGTGTTCGAGTCTCGTTTGCCTAGGCAGATGTTGCAATATCCGAACACGCTCAAAACGCTGAAAAATCAGCCTTTT
>USKN01000248.1 GCA_900555295.1 uncultured Eubacteriales bacterium | reverse complement strand
TATGCGCTTTATCTAATGATGTATTGTGGATAATCACAAGTTATTTCCCAAATAATATAAAATGGAATGATGATTTTAAAACAAGGAAGGAGCGATGACAATGAAATGTTTATTATGTAAGTCAGAATTAAAAGATGAATATGCAAATTATATAGCTGATTTAGGAAAATGTATTATTGTAATTCGCAACGTTCCCACAAAGGTATGCACACAGTGCGGGGAAAAATCATACGATTTTAACGTATCGATTCGTATTCAGCAATTAATCGACCAAGTTAAAGATTTTATTTCGGGCATTGCCGAAATAAATTATACAGATGCGGCATAGTCGGGAAAAGAGCGTGAACAAAATGAAAGATTGCAAAAACATCCATCGTCAGGCAATGCGTGTTCGGATATTGCAACATCTGCCTAAACATATCGTTTGACGGTTGGTGGACTTTGTTTATTATTATTCCGTCTATAGAGGGGATTATTTCAAGCAAAGACAAATTTGCAAGCATTATATGTCTTGTTATAGGTGTGTTTTTACCTTTGAGTGCGCGCGGTATAATAGACTATGGTATTGTTTGGAAACTTATACTGCCCTTAATTGTAATTGCGGCGGGTATTAAAATTATTGTTAAATCAATAAAAAACGAAAACAATTAAAAACAAACAAAAAAACGAAAAAGCTGAAATTAGCGGTTTTTTCGTTTTTTGTTTTTTATGTTTTTATGTTTTTGTTGACGTTTTGCAAAGCATAAAAATAAAACATACGGTTATAATAGTTGTGTAAATTATTATAATCGGAGGAAATAACATTGAAAAAATTTTCTTATGAAATAACAGATAAAGACGGTATACACGCACGCCCAGCAGGCGCACTTGTAAAAACGGCACAGGCGTTTGAAAGCCAAATAACCGTATTAAATACGGCAAACGGCAAATCGGGCGACGCAAAAAAGATTTTTTCGGTAATGGGGCTCAATATTAAGTACGATACAAAAATTGACGTAACGATTGACGGTGCGGACGAACAAAACGCATTGGAAACCCTTGAAAAGTTTTTTAAAGAAAATCTTTAAATGTGAAAGCGGTGTGTTTAAATGAATATTATAAGCGGACAAAGTGCGTGCGGCGGAATTGCATTCGGCAAGCTTGCAATAAAACAAAAAAACACAAGCCTTATAAAGCGCCGTCATATTAAAAATGCCGAGGAAGAAATAAAACGTTTTGAAACAGCACGTGCCGAAACCGATAAACAGCTCGGCATACTTTACAACAAAGCATTATCCGAAGTGGGCGAAGAAAACGCAATGATTTTCGAGATACATAAGATGATGCTCGAAGACGAAGACTATTTAAACTCAATACACAATATTATAAAAAGCCAAATGCTCAATGCCGAGGCGGCGGTTGCGGCAACAGCAGATAATTTTGCCGAAATGTTTACCGCTATGGACGACAGCTATATGCAGGCAAGAGCAAGCGATGTGCGCGATGTGTCGGAACGCATTATATCGGTGCTTGCGGGCAACAGTAATTTAAACGACAAACTTACAAACCCCGTCATTATTGCGGCAGACGACCTTGTGCCGTCCGAAACGGTACAGCTCGACAAAGAAAAAATACTTGCCTTTGTTACCGAAAACGGGAGCCGCAACTCGCATACTTCAATACTTGCCCGAACCCTTAATATTCCCGCAATTACGCAGGCAAACGGTATTACAAATCCCAATTTTGACGGTGCGGATGTTATAGTTGACGGTTTTAACGGCAAAGTATATATAAATCCCGACGAAAAAACACGCTCCCAAATGCTTAAATTAAAAGAGGAAGCGGACAAGCACATTAAACTTTTAAATACCTACAAAGAAAAAGAACCCGTTACAAAAGACGGCAAAAATATAAAACTTTATGCCAATATCAGCAATACCGACGATTTGGCGCTTGTTTACAAAAACGGAGCACAGGGCGTGGGGCTGTTTAGAAGTGAATTTGTGTATCTTGAAAGAAAAAACTTTCCCACAGAAGATGAGCAATTCAGAATTTATAAAA
>USKN01000247.1 GCA_900555295.1 uncultured Eubacteriales bacterium | reverse complement strand
AAACGGTCCGTTCACCAGTATTTTTGATTTTGTGCAACGGGTCAATTTGAATGCTTGTAACAAGAAGAATATAGAAAGTCTTGCCTTATCCGGAGGATTCGACAGTTTTCCGGAAATAAAAAGAGAACAATATTTCGCTCAAAACAGTAAAGGTGAAGTTTTCCTCGAAACCCTTGTTCGCTACGGTAACAAATATCAAGTAGATAAAGCGGCTCAAAAAGCAAAAGATAAAATAGAGAAAATAATACCCGAAAAACAAGAGGTTAAAAAATTTGCATCAGTTGCCGAAAAAAAGGTGGAAACTGCGGCGCATAACGCATCAAAGGCAGTAACAAAAACAGTTGAAAACGCTGCAAAAGCCGCCGAGAAAGCTGTAAATGCCGCAAAATCCAAAGCGAAAGGAAAAACAAAATAGTGTTGTCGGGCAACAAAGTGTTGAACCCTCATTGTCTAAATATTGTATGCAGAATAAATAACAAGGTATTAAAAAACGGAGAGTACATTTTATAATTGTATTCTCCGTTTTTTTAATATTTTAAAATTGATTATTTGTAATCAACTTCGTTGACTGTTCTGTCGGGTGAAATTACCTCAAGATTTTCGGGCGGATTACCCAAATCGGGAATATCAACCGTTTTGCCGCCTTCCATTGCGCATTGATGTGCAATAAGACCCGGTATATTATATCTTGCGGCTTGCCAAGCGTTGGTGGGCGAGAGTTTGCCCGATGCGTAAGCCTGGCAGAAATCATCAACCATAAATTTGTGTGTTCCAGCGTGACCTGTAGGTAAATTATCAAATTCAACAGGTAATCTGCTGCTTGCCTGAATGGGAGCTTCGGTATTGCACCATTTTCCGTTTGATACATTTTGTAAAAAGTCTTTTTCGCCTTTATGCGGTGTAAGTTCAGCGGGGTTAAGCACATCGCTTACATCTTCAAAGTCAACATGGCCTTTAGAGTCCATTTTTAAATAGCTGTGCTGAACAAGCGAGCATTCGTACGACGCTTTTGTGCCGTGAAAACAGGATATGTATGTTTCGGGGAAATGCCAAGCAACACGGCGGTTTTCACTAATGCGTACAATTGCTCCGTTGCTTAATTTGAGCAGCATTGAACTGTTAGAAAACGGGTTGTCCCAATAGTTTTGTCCTTTGCCGAAAATGTCTGTATCCATACTGTCCTCAAAACCGAATGCCGATACCTTTACCGCGTGCGCTTTTGCGGCAGAAAGTACCATTGATGTTGAGTGAGTGGGGTAGAGAAACGGCGGCAAACCTGCCATTTGTTTCCACTTGTCGCCCTCGGTATATTTAAATACATCATAAAGACGTTTCATATCGTGGTTATATTGAGCTTCGGCATAAACCATATCGCCCATTTCACCCGTTGCAAATTTTTTACGGCAGAAAATTGACGCGGGGCGGTATATACCCGTTTCACCCATCATATAAGTTAAGCCCGTCTCTTTTACCAAACGTACAATTTCGTTTATTTCCTCAACTTTTAAAGCCATAGGAACAGCAGAGTATACGTGCTTTCCGGCTTTTAATGCAGCAATTGCCATTTGCCCGTGCAAATCTCTTTGAGTAAATATCGCAATGGCATTAATTTCGTTTGATGCAATTGCGTCGTCAAATGTGTCAAAAATCATATCTGCGCCAAAACGTTCTTTAAAGTCTTTTGCACGTTCGGGAAACTTATCGCATACAGCAACAAATTCTACTGCCGGGTGAGCCTTAAAAAGGGGAACAAAACCTCTGCAAAATTGTCCGCAGCCAATGATGCCTATTCTTAATTTTTGTTTCATAATATCATTATCCTTTCTTTATGCAAGACGCAGTTGACACGGCGCAACGTGTTTAACCGCTTCTTTACTTAATAATTATTTAAATTTTAGCACATTACGTTAAATAATTAAATGTATATATGTTGCTGTAAAAAGTAAAAATGTTGTTTTTCGGTAGGCAAGAGAGAGTCGAACCCACATTGGTTTAACATAGAGATTTTCGCCATTATTGCGTCAAACACCTTGAAAATACG
>USKN01000246.1 GCA_900555295.1 uncultured Eubacteriales bacterium | reverse complement strand
GTACTTTTAAGCTCTTGTGCCATTTCGTTAAATGTATCGGTAAGCACGCCTATTTCATCATCGCTTTTTACATCTAAAGTTGTATCAAAATCACCGCCGGCTATGCTTTTTGCTTTAACGGTAAGCGAATCTATGGGGGCCGTTATTGTTTTTGAAAGCAAAATCGAAAATAAAAGAGAAATTGCCATACCGAGCAATAATGCCTGCCACATAATATTAAATATTTTTTTAAGTATTGTGTTTGTTTCTTCTTTTGTATCTTTTATGTACACAATATACTCAACATCATCGCCGTTTAAAAGCGGATAAGCATAATCCATATACGATGCGGATGTTGTAACAGAAGTTCCTTTTTTGCCGTTCATTGCGGCAAGTATATTTTCGGAGCGTTCCACCGCCGCATTTTTGTTTATATCCGATGACAAATTGTTTATAACGGTACCGCTTTTGCCGTCAAGCAAATAAATATTTCTGAAAGCGTCAATTCCGAGCTGTGTTGAATATGCAAAAACCGTATCATATACCGTTTGAGGACTTTCGCCGTTTTGCGTTAAAGCGGTAAGCTGATTTGATAAATCATCGCTGAAAACCTGATTTATTATGTTTTTAAAATCATCGTGATAAAATGCGTCGGTACTGTTTACCATAAATGTACCTATAAGTATAATTATAGATACTGTTAAAAGAACAAACAGCATTGCGATTTTAAAACTTATACTTTTTAAAAAATTTTTATACATATTATGCTCCAAAATAATATCCCACACCGCGTTTTGTCATTATATATACCGGCATACTCGGGTTATCCTCAATTTTTTCGCGTAAGCGTCTGATTGTAACATCTACCGTTCTTACATCGCCGTAAAACTCATAATCCCACACTTTGCTTAAAAGATTTTCGCGTGTAAAAATTTTCCCTTTTTTTGTTGCAAGGTATTTAAGAAGTTCAAATTCTCTGTAAGTAAGCTCAATAACTTTGCCGCGTTTTTTTACTTCATATTTTTCCACATCTATTGTAAGGTCGCCAAACTGAAGAATTTCGGCCTCACCGCTTGAAGTTTGGTTAATAAGCTGTGTACGTCTTAAATTAGCTTTTACTCTTGCCATAAGTTCGCGCAGACTGAAAGGCTTTGTCATATAATCGTCGGCTCCCAGCTCAAGACCCAGAACTTTGTCGACCTCGTCCTCACGCGCAGTACACATAATAATAGGAACTGCCGATGTTTCGCGAATTTTTCTGCATACCGAAAATCCGTCTGCTTTAGGCAGCATAACATCTAAAAGTATAAGGTCGGGATTTTCGTTTAACGCTTTGTTCAGCGCCTCTTCTCCGTCGTATGCACATATAACCTTATAACCGCTTTTTTCAAGATTTACTTTAAGTACATCAACAATTGATTTTTCATCGTCTACAACAAGTATAACATTTTCCATTTTTTTATGTACACCTCCAAAGTGTTTTATATGATGACTTTATTATTATTAACCGTTTTTTATATACTATTATGTATTATAACACAAAAATCGCATAAAGTCAAAATATATGTAAATTTTTATTGTAATTTTTGGAATTATTTGTTATAATATATTTATATTTAAGTGATTAAGAGGTTAATTATGAAAAAAACAAAACATTTTAATTTTATGGATATAGATTTCTTTTTGCTTTCCGCAACACTTATTTGCGCAATTTTCGGAATGATTATGATAAGCAGTGCGGTAAAAACAATGGACGGCGGAAACAGACTTTTAATTATTCAGGGTATATCAGCGGTAATAGGAATATCGCTTATGCTTTTTATTGCGTCGGTTGACTATGAATTTTGGTCAAAACTTACACCCGTAATTTACGGAGGCTGTGTTTTTTTGCTTGTGCTGGTACTTATTATCGGTACGGGTAAAGAAGATGTTGGAAGTAAAAGCTGGATAAGATTTGGTTCTATAGGTATACAGCCGTCCGAAATAGTTAAAATAGGTTTTATATTAACTTTTTCAAAAAGCGTATCAAAAATTGGTGACGAAATTAATAAACCAAAAAATGTT
>USKN01000245.1 GCA_900555295.1 uncultured Eubacteriales bacterium | reverse complement strand
CTGTCACGGCAGTGACTGATGAGGTGATGATTTACGAACAAATTAATGTTATACCCCAATATTCGCAGGGCGCCCCTGTGTAACCGCCCGTCAACGATGAGGCGGGAAATAATTAGAAATTAGGGGTTAATACCCCACCTCACCACCGCCTACGGCGGAGCCTCTCCTCGAGGCGAGGCCTCCCATTGTGTTCATTGTTATGTTGAGCACAAAAAGGCAATCGAAAATGTAAAATTATAAAAAATTCAATTTAATTTAGCGCACAATTCAAGGCTTCCCCTTGAGGGGAAGCTGTCACGGCAGTGACTGATGAGGTGATGATTTACGAACAAATTAATGTTATACCTCAATATTCGCAGGGCGACCCTGTGTGACCTACGGGTGCAAATATGTGTACAATTTAAAATACACCATTTTATACAATTAAAAACAAATTATAAAATAATGTACGTATCGGTAATTTAATTATTATATTTTTTTGAGGCAGGTACAGTATGAGCAATCTTATAATTCCGCTGATGATAGCATTTATTGTAATATGGGGCGTAATAAAAAAATGCGACGTATACTCTGCATTGACGGGCGGAATATACGACGGGTTAAAAACGGCGGTTTCAATTTTGCCGCCGCTTATAGGTCTGTTTGCCGCAATAGGCGCGTTTCGTGCGTCGGGCGCACAGCAGTTGCTTGTAAATTTAATATCCCCCGCTGCCGATGTGTTTAAAATACCGCACGGCATTGTTCCGTTTGCCGTTTTGCGCCCTGTATCGGGCAGTGCGTCGCTTGCTATGGCACAGGATATATTTTCAAAATTTGGCGCCGACAGCCTCGAGGGAAGAGCTGTATCGGTTATGATGGGGTCGAGTGAAACAACGTTTTATACCGCCGCCGTGTATTTTGGCGCAGTAAAAGTTGCCGATACACGCTATGCGGTAAAATGTGCGCTTATTGCAGACGTTTGCTGTTTTTTTGTAAGTATGTGTGTGTGCCGTCTTTGGTGGTAAAGCAAAAATTTCTATGTTAAACCAATAAAACAATACCAAAATTAATATCTGATTTAAGCAAGTTATCTCCGGATTTAAAAACATATATCTCGGCATCTTCATTGGTAATTAAATTTTTAAGTCTGTCAACAAATATTGGTTGATCGTCACAAATTGCTATTTTCATATATAAATTTTCTCCGCATATATAACAATATTTTATATATTCTTATTTTCCTCACTCAAAACATACTCTATTAACAATTTTTCTAAAATATTATGTATTTTTATTATACCACACATTTGTCGATTAGTAAATGCCTGCAATCTAAAAACAAGCATTATAACACTCAATCAAAAAACTGTTCAAAAATTAATATAATTTTGAACAGTTTTTTACTTTTTGACAAATATATTATTTAAAACAAAGCAAACTTTTAATTTATTTTATTATCACAAAAACTCAACATTTCCGCCTCAAGTAATTTAAACACCTTTGCAACAAGATATCCGTCTGCAACAGCGTGATTCAGCCTAACTGTAACAGGCATTACAAAACGAGCGTTTTCCTTACGGTATTTTCCCCAATTTATAATGGGTGCAAAAAACAAATACCCGTCGGGAAGTTCAATGTTAAGCGAGTCATAGCTTATCCACGAAATATACGACGCGTCAAACCAATTGGGGTGATTTGCTGTATCAAGACCGTATTCACGCGTTTGTTTTGCCTTTTTAATATCATTCGCACAATTTTTATAAAATGTTTCGTAATTTTCATAATACTCGGTATAAACAGGTGTGCAAGTTTCGGTGTCATCGTGAAAAATATACTGTGTGGGGTTGATTTTATCATAGCAAATAAGCGTGTCAGTCTGCCACAAATACCCCATTTTATAATCATCACGCGAATTTAACACCTTTGCAAGTATATACAAAAAATTAATGTAAAACTTTGTATCGGTTCTTTTTGAATATTCTTTAAGTTCCGTAACATCAATTCTTGATGTAATTGATGTTGAACATTTACAATCCTCCGAAAAATGACGAAATACACCCTTTCGGTAATATTTTTCTTTATCTATAACT
>USKN01000244.1 GCA_900555295.1 uncultured Eubacteriales bacterium | reverse complement strand
TTTTACAAAAGATATAAGTTCGCCTATTTCTTTAACCGAAAAAGTTTTACGCATTGCATATCCTTTTGAGCGCTGAATTGTAACAAGTTTTGTTTTATCGTTTATTGCCTCTTTTACAGCGTCGTAATCAAACGAAAAATCCGGTTTGAGTTCCGCCTGGCGATAGCTTACCCCCCACTCTTTCAGCGAGCCGGGAGATTTACGTATACCTATAACCTCCTCCAATGTATCGTACGGTTTGCCTACGGGCGAAAGAATTTCATCACCCGGGCGAACGCAAGAAAAAAGCGCAACCGCAAGCGCGTGCGTACCGCACGTTATTTGAGGACGTACAAGTGCCGCCTCGGTATGAAAGGTATCGGCATACACTCTTTCAAGAGTATCGCGCCCCGCGTCGTTTGTGCCGTAACCCGTTGTAGCGGTAAAATGCGTTGCGTCAACACGGTTTTTACGCATTGCGTTTAATACCTTAAGCTGATTATATTCGGCCGTTTCGTCTATTTTATTAAATTTGTCTTTAAGCTCATTTATTATATTTTCGGAGAAGTTATATATTTTTTCGTTTATACCCATTTGTGCATACATTTTATATATATTTTCCGCTTTATCATTAGTCATTTAATTAACACACCCTTCCGATTTATACAAACAGCCTGCGCAAATACAATGCACAGGCCGTTTGCCTTTTTTTAAACTTCCATAATTACGGGAAGTATCATAGGTTTGCGTTTTGTTTCCGCATAAAGCTGATCTGATATTCTTGATTTAATTTTTGTTTTAATTGTTGTCCAATCTTTAATTTTATTCTTTTCACAATCGTTTAAGCAATTAACGGCAATACTTTTAATCTCGTCCATAAGTTTTTCGGATTCTCTTACATACACAAATCCTCTCGAAATAACATCGGGACCCGATATAACCGTTCCGCTCGACGAGTCCATAGTTACAACAACAACTATAAGTCCGTCCTCTGCCAAATGCTTTCTGTCGCGCAATACAATATTGCCTACATCGCCAACACCCAAACCGTCTACAAGCAATCTGCCCGACGGCACTGTATCGGTACATTTTGCGGTGTCGCGCCCTATTTCGAGAACATTACCTATTTCAAGTATAAATATATTACGTGATTTAATACCCATTAATGCAGCTAAATCTGCGTGCTTTTTAAGGTGCCTGAACTCACCGTGAACCGGTATAAAGTATTTTGGCTTCGTAAGTGCCAAAATCATTTTAAGTTCTTCCTGGCAAGCGTGTCCCGAAACGTGGACATCAACTCCCGCTGTTTCGTTAATAACCTCCGCACCTTTTTTATAAAGCTCGTTTGCCACGTTGGTAACAAGTTTTTCGTTGCCCGGGATTGGGTTTGCCGATACTATAACAAGGTCGCCTGCCGTAATTTCAACTTTTCTGTGGTCGGAATATGCCATTCGGTACAAAGCGCTCATAGGTTCGCCCTGACTGCCCGTTGTTATTATAACAAGCTGTTCGGGCGGATATTTTTTTATATTGTCAATATCTATTAAAACACCGCTCGGTATTTTCATATAACCCAAATTAACGGCAACATCAACAAGGTTTATCATACTTCTGCCCGAAACCGCAACCTTACGTTTATTGTTATATGCGGCATTTATTATTTGCTGTACTCTGTGAACATTTGATGCAAATGTAGCTACAATTATGCGTTTTTTAGTTGATTTGAATACATTTTCAAATGTTGAGCCAACAATTCTTTCACTCATAGTAAACCCGTGACGTTCGGCATTTGTACTGTCGCTCATAAGAGCCAAAACACCTTTTTTACCGAGTTCGCCAAAGCGTGTTAAGTCTATCATTTCACCGTCTATCGGTGTGGGGTCGATTTTAAAATCGCCCGTATGAACAATAACGCCCAAAGGTGTGTGTATGGCAATGGCAACCGCATCCGCGATAGAGTGATTGGAACGTATAAATTCTATATTAAACGCACCTATCCTAACGGTATCCCCTGCCGAAACAACATTAAGTTTTGTTCTTGAAAGCAAATTATGCTCTTTAAGTTTATTTTGTACAAGCCCCAATGTAAGC
>USKN01000243.1 GCA_900555295.1 uncultured Eubacteriales bacterium | reverse complement strand
AACCTGAATCACCGGAATCCTCCTTCTGCTGACATTTTGTGTCTGATATGTTGTATCTGATTTCTGTCCTACAAATTTCCTGTCTCATCTCTTTTGTTCTATATTCTTGTTCTATTCTATGATTCTTTGCTGTTTCTTATCTTCTCACAACTTCCTCAAGTCCATTCAGATAACTTTGTGAACTTGTATCTGCCATTTCCTTGATTATGCTGGTTTCCCGATACATTTGTCAATGATGCCGGTTATAAGATGGACATCTTTTTTCTTTTTTTCGATCTGTCTCCTTCATAATGGATTGATAGATCTTGTATGCTGTCGCAAAGGAACCACCGAGCCCAAAGAAAATTTCATAAATATCGAATTCAACTTTGGGACGAACTTTGTTGTACCGACGCTTATCAGGAATATAATTAAATATAATCCAAGCTTTAGGAGGAAAATGCGTAATGGAGAGTATATATCACGATATAGCTACACGTACCGACGGCGCTATAATGATAGGCGTGGTAGGTCCCGTGCGAACAGGAAAATCAACATTTATAAAAAAATTTATGGATTTATTGGTTATTCCCAACATCGAAAACACTTTTAAAAGGGAAAGAGCAAGAGATGAATTACCGCAAAGCGGATCGGGTAAAACCATAATGACAACGGAGCCGAAATTTATACCGAATGAACCTGTTGAATTAACACTTTCAGATAATGCAAAATTTAAAGTACGAATGATTGATTGCGTCGGTTATATTGTAAATTCCGCATTGGGACATATAGAAAACGAAATGCCCCGAATGGTTAAAACACCGTGGAACACCGAGGCAATTCCGTTTTATCAGGCAGCCGAAATAGGAACCAAAAAAGTAATATGCGATCATTCTACCATAGGACTTGTTGTAACAACTGACGGCACAATAACCGATATACCTCGTGAAGATTATATAGAGGCGGAAACTCGAGTTATAAATGAACTGAAAGAAATAAAAAAACCGTTTGTTGTACTTGTAAACAGCATTATACCGCAGGGCGAACAGGCGCAAAAAACCGTAAACGAAATAAAAAACAGACACAATGTTGAAGCCGTTGCCGTAAACTGTGCGCAGCTTGAAAGCGACGATATAACCAAAATAATGGAAAGAGTTTTATTTGAGTTTCCACTAAAGGAAATAGCAATAAAAGTGCCCGATTGGGTTGACGTGTTAAATAACACTCATTGGTTAAAAAAGCAGGTATATGACGGTATTTTATCTTCAATATCGGATGTTTATAAAATAAGCGATTATAAAAATGTTTTGTCAAGCCTTTCAAATTGCGAAAGTATAGATAAAGCAAGTATTGAAAATATTAATTTGGGTGAGGGAACCGTAACATTTAATGTAACAACAAATGATGATTTATATTATAAAATTCTCGGCGAACAATCGGGTTTTGAAATAACGGGACGCGACACGTTGATTAAACTTATGCAGAATTTGGCACATATAAAAAAAGAATATGAAAAAGTAGAATATGCATTAAACAGAGTTAAGGAAACAGGGTACGGCATTGTTGCACCTACAATTGATGAACTTGAGTTGGAGGAACCCGAAATAGTTAAGCAAGGTTCGCGTTTTGGTGTAAAACTTAAAGCAAGTGCACCGAGTATACATATGATACGTGCAGATATAGAAACTGAAGTATCGCCGATTGTCGGCTCCGAAAAGCAAAGCGAAGATCTTGTACATTATTTACTTAAAGAATTTGAAGAAAGCCCGGAAAAAATATGGGAGTCAAACATATTTGGAAAAAGTTTACACGAACTTGTAAACGAAGGATTGCATAACAAACTTTACAGAATGAGTGACGACGCGCAGTATAAACTTCAAGAAACACTTCAAAAAATAATTAACGAGGGCAGCGGCGGGCTTATTTGTATAATATTGTAGAACAAAGTCTTTAGAAAATATATGCATTTTTAAAAAAACGACTTGAACAAAAGCCCAAAAATGCAAGTGCCTTTTAAGCACTTGCATTTTTTGGTACCCTCTACGTGAGTCGAACACGTGACTGCCCCTTAGGAGGGGGCCGTTATATCCACTTA
>USKN01000242.1 GCA_900555295.1 uncultured Eubacteriales bacterium | reverse complement strand
CGATAAATACGGTGTAGCAATGGCAATTCATATGGCGGAAAGCCCCATTGCTTGTATGGCGGCAATACACGCGGCGGCAGCTGTAAAAAACATACTTGCGGTTGAGTTTCATTCTGTTGATATTCCGTGGTGGAACAACCTTGCAATCGGAATTGACAATCCCTTGTTTAAAGACGGTTTTGTTGACGTTCCAAATAAACCCGGTTTGGGTATTGACAGCCTTAACGAGGAATTAATTGCACAGCATATTCACGATAAGTATCCCGGTCAATGGGAGCCTACAAACGAATGGAACAATGAATGGGCAAATGACAGAGAGTGGAGCTAAATTGTACGAGGTGAAAATTTATGTTTGATTTAAAAGGTAAAAAAGCGCTTGTAACAGGCTCATCGCAGGGAATAGGCAAAGAAATGGCAAAAGTTCTTAAACAACACGGGGCATACGTATACGCACACGGTTCGCGCCCGTCCGATAAGCTAAACAAAGCCGCCGAATACATTGGCACAGATAAAATTGTAACCGCCGATTTAACGGATATGCGTGCGGCGCAAAAACTATTTGAGGCAACGGGCGGATTAGATATTCTTATATTAAATGCGTCCGTGCAGTATAAAAAACAATGGAACGATTTTACCGACAGTGAAATTGACGCGCAAATAGACTGCAATTTAAAAAGCACTTACTATTTTATGAAAACTTTTGCACCGTATATGATGCAAAATAAATTTGGCAGAATTATAACAATCGGCAGTGTAAACCAATATAACAATCACCCCGAGCTTTTGTTATACGGCGTTACAAAATGCGCCCAAATGAAGCTTGTTGAGGGTGTGGCAAAACAGCTTGCACCGTTTGGCATAACGGTAAACAACATTGCACCGGGTGCAATTTTAACACCGCGAAATGCCGATTGTTTTAAAGACGAGGAATTTACAAAAAAAATAAAAAATGCAATACCGACAGGTGTTATAGGCAACCCTAAAGATATGAACGGAGCTGTGCTTTTGCTGTGTTCAAAAGAGGGCGGCTACATTACGGGCAGTGAAATAATTGCCGACGGCGGAATGCATTTATAAATTATGGGAGAGTGAAATAAAATGCACTTTAACGACAGAGAAGAAATAATAGCTCTTACGCCGCAATGGAAAGGCGACAGAATGGACGACGGCAGACCGTACGTCCCCGATAAATACTTAAAGGCGCTTAAAAGCCTTACACTTGAAGAAGTATGGAAACCTATTTTTGTAAAGGGATACGAAAGCCAATTTGAGGGCAGACTGCATACATTGCACAATGACGGCAGAAAACTTATAGGCAGAGCTGTTACCGCAACTTATTGCCCCTATCGCCCCGACTTAGATGACGTTACAAAAGATATCGGAAGATGCGAAAACAGAACGGGTACATATAACCAGTGGGTAATAGATAATCTTAAAGAGGGTGATGTTCCCGTAATAGATATGTACGATAAAGTATATAAGGGTACTTTTTTGGGCGGCAATCTTACCACAGCGCTTAAAAACAAAACCAAAAACGAAAACGGCGGAGCTGTAATTTGGGGCGGAATACGTGATACCGAGCAAATGAACAAAGTAGAAAACACTCAGGTATATTACCGTGGTATTGACCCCACACCGATACGTGATTTTATTATGACGGGATATAATACGGTAACAAGAATAGGCAATGCCGTATGCCTGCCGGGCGATATAGTATTCGGCGGAGGCGGCGGTGTACTGTTTATACCGAGTCATCTTGTGGCAGAAGTTGTTGACGGTGCGGCAAAAACACAGGTTAAAGATTTATTTGGATTTGAAATGATAACCCTTAACAAATTTACAACCGCACAAATAGACAAAAATACCTGGACAAAGGATATGCTTGACTTGTTAATGGACTTTATAGAAAAAGATGACAGAGCAAAGGATTACAGGGGTATGGATTGGTCGCACGAATATGATTTGGCAATTAACGGAGACCCAAATGACACTCAAAGCGCATTATAAGCATAGGCAAGAGAGAGTCGAACCCACATTGGTTTAACATAGAGATTTTCGCCGTTATTGCGTCAAACACCTTGAAAATACG
>USKN01000241.1 GCA_900555295.1 uncultured Eubacteriales bacterium | reverse complement strand
CTTGGATATATTTTAGAAAAAATATATAATAAATCTTTGGAAGAAGTTTTTAATGAAAAAATTAAAAAGCCTCTCGGGTATACAAGAAGTAAGTTTAATATAGAAATTGATGAGCCAAATGCCGTAAAATGTTACAGAACAGAGAATTTAAACGGACTTGAACATCCGTGGGATGATGAAAATATACGCGTATTAAAAACAAGTGCAGGTTCGGGCGGCCAATTTTTTACATTAAGCGATATAAACAAATTTGCAAAAGCAATTATGTCTAAGAATGAAGTGTTATATCCCAAATCAATATATGACTTGGCAGAAAAAAATTATATCAACGAGCTTGGCGAAGGCTGGGGACTCGGATGGCTTATTGTTGATAAAAAATATAATCAGGCATGCAAGCTTTTTCCGATAGGCAGTTTCGGTCATTGCGGACATACGGGAACATCACTCTTTTTTAACCGTGAAAAAAATATGTATGTAATTATTTTAACAAATGCAACAAGATGTTTAAATAAAAAGAATAATTTTAAAGGTTATGACTATTGCTTAATCGAAAAAATGAGAAACGACATACATAGCGTAATATTTGATGATTTATCGGAACAGGGACTTATATAAATATGAAAAACATACTCTTAAAATTAGCAAAGGATTATTTATTAATTATACCCGGATGCATATTGCTTTCAATTTCGATAAATGTTTTTTTGCTGCCTTATAAAATATCGGCCGGCGGAATTTCTACAATAGGAACAATACTTTTATATTTGTTTAATGTAAGAATATCGGTAACAAATTTAATATTTAATGCCGTATTATTTGTTTGGGGTTATAAAAGTTTGGGCAAGTATGCAATTATACAAACAATTTCCGGTATAATTTTCTTTTCAATATGTTTGGAATTAACAAGTATTATTCCTGTATATAACGGCAGCGAAATTATTGCGGTTGTTTCGGGCGGAATTTTTATGGGAGCAGGTGTAGGTCTTATTGTTAAGGTAGGAGCTTCAACAGGCGGAAGTGATTTTGCCGGTCTTATTTTAAAAAAATATCTGCCTCATATATCGCTTGCAAAGTTAATAATGTTTGTAGATACAATAGTTGTTATTATTTCGGGAATTGTATTTAAAAGTTACACCGTCACGTTTTATTCTATCATTGCGTTATATATATCATCATTAATAACCGATAAAACAATGACAATTGGTGATGAAGCAAAAGCAATTCAAATATTTTCAAATAAAGTTGATGAAATATCAAACATTGTTTTAAACAAATATGAACGTGGAGTTACGGGCGTTTACTGCCGCGGTATGTATTCAAATCAAAAAAATATAATGCTTTTATGCGTTTTAACTCCAAAGGAGCTTCCTGTATATATAGATATGATAAAAGGAATTGATAAAAACGCATTTATTATTATAAGCGATGTACATAAGGTAATAGGAGAGGGATTTAAGAAGATAAAATAAAACATTTTCCGTTTTATTAAATTTTTTAAATTTATATATTGTATGATTGTAATTTTATGGTATAATTGTATTGAAATGAGGCGATTAAATGAAATTAAGCTATGATACAATTTGTGCTTTGGCTCACGGAATTGATTATACGGAACAAGAAAACGGAAATGTTATTTTTTCAAGGTTTTCAAAACAAGAGAGAGAATGTCTGTCTTGCGGAAAAGACAACAGTTTTTCTACTTCCGGAGTACGTCTTGAATTTGAAACGGATTGTACATATTTAAAAATATCTGTATGTAATGAGCATTCAAATCCGCACGGCAGAAATTTTTATTAGTATGACATATATTGTAACGACAATATGATAGGTCAAATTAAAAATTATAATGTTGAACCATCATATCCTTACAAAAACTATTCACTTAACGACAGACATAAAATATTTAAATTTCCCGTCGGCATTAAAAAAATATGCGTATATATTCATTTTATAAACGACTTCTATTTTATACCGCATAATAAAAAATATTACCGTGACGGCTACTTGCATCCGAATGACAAAGGATTTGAGTTTTATGCAAAAGAGCTTGCCGAATATTTTAAAAAATAAGTATAATAAATTAGTGTAA
>USKN01000240.1 GCA_900555295.1 uncultured Eubacteriales bacterium | reverse complement strand
GCTTTTCAATGCACCCGTAGGGGCGACCCTGCGTGGTCGCCCGTCTGATGAGGTGAAAACAATTATGAATTATGAATTAATAAACTCCCACCTCACCACCGCCTACGGCGGAGCCTCTCCTCGAGGCGAGGCCTCCTTTTGTGTTTATTGTTATGTAGGGTGTAAAAAGGCAATGAAGAATGAAAATTAAAATATATTTAAATTAGTGCGCAATCCAAGGCTTCCCCTCGAGGGGAAGCTGTCACCGTAAGGTGACTGATGAGGTGGGAAATAATTAATAATTAGGAATTAACATATATTTAAAACGGTAGGGTCGCCCCTGCCGACGGGGTGAGAAAAACAAATGACGGAACTTAATTTAATGACGGCGGTTATTGGTGAAATAATATGCAATAAATCCAATCAAATACTTAACGGTTTATCGTCGGAGGATATCGATAAACTTTTTAAATTTGCCGCACGCCAGGATTTGGCACATCTTGCCGGCTATGTGCTGTTAGGCAAAACGGGATATAATGACGAGCAGAAAAAAATATTTAAAATGTATGCCGACTCGGCAATATACCGATATCTTATACGTGAGAGTGCCGTATCCGAAATAGAAATTTTGTTTGAAAACGAAAAAATACCGTATATGCCGCTAAAGGGTGCAGTTATGTGCGATATGTACCCCGAGCCTTGGATGCGTACAAGCAGCGATGCGGATATTTTAATAAAAGAAACCGACTTTGAGCGCGCCCGTGATATATTGGTAAATGAATGCCGTTATACGTTTAAATCACGTGAAAAAAAAGACGTAAGCTTTTACCGCGACGGAAATATGCATATAGAACTGCATTTTGCGCTTATTAAAGATGCAAGCGTAAAGTATTTTACTCCCGATTATTTATGGAATTACAGCACCTGCGACGGGCAAAAATATGTAATGCCCGATGAAATTTTTTATGCATATCATATAGAACATATGAAACATCATTTTGAAACGGGCGGCTGCGGAATGAGGTTTTTTGTTGACTTGTATATTTTAAACAACCGGGTTAATGCGGACGAGGAAAAGCGCAAACAAATATTAAACGAATGTAATCTCTCGGCATTTGAAAAAGCGTGCCGTGATTTAAGCGAAGTATGGTTTGAAAATAAAGAACATACACCCCTTACACAACAAATGCAAAATTATCTTTTAAGTGCAGGTGTGTACGGCACAATCGATAATTGGGCGCTTGTAAGTGAAATTAAAACCAAAAGCAAGTTTAAAAGCATAATAACACGCCTGTGGCTGCCGTACGAAAAATTATGCTGGGATTTTCCAAACCTTGAGGGTAAACGTTATTTGCAGCCGTATTATGAATTAAAGCGCTTTGTAAAAATGATAGCAAGCGGACGATGGAGCCGCAGTGTTGCCGAATTAAACGCAAACCGCAATGTAAATTTTAGCCAAAAACAGCAAATAAAAAAAATGCTGGAAGATTTGGAAATAATAAATAAATGAAAAAAATGAAAAAGTGAAAAAGTAAATAAAATGAAAAAAGACTCTGTTTGAGAAAAAACATCTCATACGGGGTTTTTATTTTTCAACAATGAGAATTTTTGCGGAACAATTCAAATAAATGATTGGTTATAAGCATAGAAAAATAAATAAGTAATAAGACAAAAAAATTATTTAACGGATATTAAAAAATCAACAAAAGTTTTAAGCGTTGTAAGCTTTTCCGAGTCAAGGCTTTTTATTTTAGAAAACAAATTGATGTACTTTGCATTGTTGATACTTACGCCAAGCAGTTCGTCCGCCGATGTATTAAGCACTTCGCATATTTTTACAAGTACGTCGTAACTCGGCTCGCGCAGTGTATTTTCATAATTGCGGTATGTTGTAACGGGAATAGACAGCCGCTTTGCCATTTCTTTTTGCGATAAGTCGCGTCCCTCGCGCGCATTTCTTAAATTATGCTGAAACATTTTTCCAATCCTCCTTTTTTAAAACTTTATTTTAAGCAATTTATGTTATAAGTATACAACATAAACAAAAATATTTTGTAAAAAAACCCAAAATGAATTACATAATATAAAATTAATTCAAAAAGGGTTGACATTTTAAA
>USKN01000239.1 GCA_900555295.1 uncultured Eubacteriales bacterium | reverse complement strand
TGGTTGTTTTTATAAGGTCTATAGCCTTTTCTATACGTTTAATGGTAATATACTCCCAGGGTGATATACCGTTTAATTTTTTAAACATAGCCGAAAAATAAGTTGGGCTCATTGCCGCATATTTGGCTATATCGCAAAGCGTAATACAGGAATTTAAATTTTCGTCTATATAATTAAGCGCACGCTCAAGCGGTTCGGTTGTACCGTTAAAAACCCTGCCTGCTTTTTGCGTATCTATATATCCAAAGTCGCGTATTATATATGCCAATACCGAAAAAAGCCTGTATTTTGCAAGCGTCTTATATCCGCTTTTTTTATTACGCATTTCTCTTTCTATATTTATAATTTCATTTTTTATGATTTGTGTTGTGCCGTTTTTCGGGTCAATTTTATTTTCAAACTTATCATTCCGCGCATAAAGTATGTTTGTAAGGCTTAAATCATCATTGTTTGCCCACAAAATACGCGGCTGAAAGTGAATGTTTAACAGCTCAAACTCCGAGCGTATATCTGTAATGCAATGTTCCTCATCACCGCTGAAAAAAAATACATCCCCCGCGCTAAAATCATATATTTTATTTTTAACCGTATATGTTCCGCTGCCCGACAGCATAACCGACAGCTCACACTCGGCGTGATGATGCTCACGGTATACTCTTTTGCCCATGGGCACCGACGAGAAAAAAGCTTTTATAACGGGTCTGCCCTCTTTATCGGTTATTTGACTCTTTCGGTAACGCATACAAAAATTTCCTCCAATTTTTAATTATCATAAAATAGTGGATAAAAAGTATAAAATAGTGAATGATTTTTTAACTTTTATATGTTATATTATAATTAATTAAAATGTAATTGTCAAGGAGGATTAACAAATGAACCAAAACATAAATGATATTATATCGGAAAATGTTAACGTGTGTTCATCACCGTCCCAACTTAAAATAACGGATATCAGAGTTGCAAATATTAACGGTGCGCCAAAGCATTGTCCGCTCATTAAAGTGTATACAAATCAGGGTATTGTGGGCTACGGCGAAGTACGTGACGCGTCAAGCCAAACATATGCACTTATGCTTAAATCAAGACTTATAGGCGAAAACCCCTGTAATGTGGAAAAACTTTTTGAACGTATTAAACAGTTTGGCGGTCACTCACGTCAAGGCGGAGGTGTAAGCGGTATAGAGATTGCACTGTGGGATTTGGCAGGCAAAGCCTGGGGTGTTCCCCTTTGGCAGCTGCTTGGCGGAAAATACCGCGACAAAGTGCGTATGTACTGCGATACCGACGTTGACGGAAAGCATACCGGCACCGATATGGGACACGCTCTTAAAAAAAGAATGGAGCAAGGTTTTACATTTCTTAAAATGGATTTGGGAATTGAACTTATGCTTGATGAACCCGGATGTCTTAATGCACCCATAGGCTTTTTGGAGGATATTAAAAAATACTCTATGAAAGCAATAAATCACCAAAAAGGCTCCATAGATATGGATATGATGCTTGGTAAAAACTATGAGGTATTTACCATTCCCCACCACGCAACAGGCATACATATGACACAAAAAGGTATGGATTATCTTGAAGATTATGTTCGTCAGGTGCGTGATGTAATAGGCTATGAAGTACCGCTTGCAATAGACCATTTCGGTCATGTATGCATTGAAGACTGCATTATGTTTGCAAAACGTCTTGAAAAATACAATATTGCCTGGATTGAAGATATTGCACCCTGGCATTATACAAGACACTTTGAAAAAATATCCAACGCGTGCAACGTACCCATTTGTACGGGTGAAGATATTTTTCTTGCCGAAAACTTTGAACCGCTTATGAAAAACGGCGGAGTATCGGTTGTACACCCCGATATACTTACAATAGGCGGTGCCGCAGAAATGAAAAAACTTGGCACTATGTGCGATAAATACGGTGTAGCAATGGCAATTCATATGGCGGAAAGCCCTATTGCGTGCATGGCGGCAGTCCACTGTGCGGCGGCGACGGAAAACTTCATGGCGTTGGAATACCACGCGGCCGATGTGCCCTGGTGGAACGATATGGCTGGAGGTATTGCAAATCCTCTGGTGGAAAACGGCTATA
>USKN01000238.1 GCA_900555295.1 uncultured Eubacteriales bacterium | reverse complement strand
CGAACGTGAAAAATCGGAGAAAAACCTTGCCGATGTACTTGCCGATATTCTTGCAACACCCGTATCGCCCGAACTTTTGCCGTCGGACGAAAACGACGAAATAGCGCAAAAAACCGAAGAACTTGTAGGTCCGTACGAATTGCACGATTTCTTTTTGTACTACACACTGCGTTTTGGTTTTGCACCCAAAAAAATATTTAAACTTTGCTGTGCGGCATATAAAGGAATATACGGTGATGATGTAATAAAAAAATGGCTTACGGTATTTACAAAGCGGTTTTTTATTCAGCAGTTTAAGCGTTCGTGTATACCCGACGGCCCCAAGGTGGGTTCGGTAAGCTTATCGCCGCGAAGCGATTGGAGAATGCCGAGCGACGCGGTATATGATGAGTGGATTAATGAGTTGGAAAAAATTAAATAAAAAAAAGCAGTAAAACTGATAAACCGCGCAAAGGCAAGATTTTGCCTTGATTTTGCGCGGTTTATCAGTTTTGCGCTATTTTTTTAAAGTTTCAAAATAGGGTATGGCAAAACAAAATTGTTTTTATGCACCTGTTTTTAAATTACGGAAACGAATAAAGGACTCATTTTACTGTTATAAAGTAAATGAGTCCTTATCTTAACGAATTATTTTGCATTACCTAATCAAACCGCTCTTGTAACCTTATTGGAACGCAAACAGCTTGTGCAAACGTGAATTTTTTTCGGTGTTCCGTTAACCAATGCTTTTACAGCTCTTACGTTGGGTTTCCAAGTTCTGTTGGATCTTCTGTGTGAGTGGCTGACTTTAATGCCGAAAGTAACGCCTTTTCCGCAGATATCACACTTTGCCATATATATGCACCTCCTAAATTATTTATCCCATTAATAAGCACAAGATTTATTATACCAAAAACATAATGGTTTTGCAAGTGTTTTTTTAATTTTTCTTTATTTTTTTTGCTTTTTTTGTCTTTTTTTATAGCTTTTGTATAAAATCCAATATTATTTTTTATTATTTTTATGGCTTTTATTATTTTACGGTTTTATAATTCTTTTTAGCCAGCCTGTGTATTACGGAGTTTAATTCGCCGCCTATAAGTATTATAAAACTTGTCATATATATCCAGGTAATAAGCATTACAATACCGGCTATTGAACCGTATATAATATGGTATTTTGCAAAGTTGTTTACATAAAATGAAAACGCAATGCTCATACCTATCCACAAAGCAGTTGTTATAATTGCGCCGGGCAGTACCGCTTTAACGTTTATGCGGCAGTTTGGTATTACTTTGTACAAAAAGGCAAACACGGCACACATTGCCACAATTATAAATACAAATCTTGTTAAATTCCATATTCCCTGCGCGTCGTACTCGGTTATAAATTTTGACATTAAATTACCTATTACACTGCCGAAAATTATAAGAATAAAGCAGGATATAATAGAAATTATTATAAGCACCGCATATACAAGACATTTAAGCCTTAAAACCACAAAATTACGCGTTTCTTCAACGTTATAAAATTTATTAAACGATTTTGTTACCGACATCATAGCGCCCGACATTGTCCAAAGTGACATTACAAGCGCGGTTGAAACAAGCAATTTGCTTTGCGATATATTGGCAAGCATATCAAATATTATGTTTACAATATCGGTGGGAAATATTTTTAAATATCTGTATAATAAATCTTCCATTTGCAGGCTGATTGATGACGCTATTATAAATATTAAAATTACAAACGGAAAAAAAGTTGTAAGTATATAAAAACTTGCGCTCGCCGTTTTTTCAAATATATCGTCGTTTAAACACTTAACGGTGAGTTTTTTAATATAGGTATAAATTTTTTTCATTTTATATCCCCAATCAAAATTAATCTTTATTAATTATAATACAAAAAGTTAAAATATGCTATAGCTTTTTAATGAGCTTTTTTAACAAATGTAACACGCTGTTTTAGTAAAATATTAACATAACTTTGCAAAAAGTACTAAAATAAGTTGTCATAACGGTTAAACCGCTTGCATAAAATTTATAATATGGTATAATTAATACATATAAATTCAAACAAAAAATTCGGAGATAAAATATGATTACAATTGATATTGAAAAAATTAAATCATCAAGCCTTTTACAGCTTAA
>USKN01000237.1 GCA_900555295.1 uncultured Eubacteriales bacterium | reverse complement strand
TATTAATGTGCGTAGCACAGGCGTAAATTTATCATTCATCATACCGTACACCCATATAATTTTTGCATATGGTGCGTCGTTCCTTACCAATTTTACAAATTCATTTGCCGCCTGCTTAAATTCAAGCTCATTCGCTCCCCCTGCCGCATCATTTGTACCCAAAGCAATTACAGCTATATCGGGTTGGGGCAAAAAATCCATTTTAACGGGAACACTGCGGCATTTCATATTATAAAACATTTTCATAGGCTCATCTTTTTTACCGTCGCACGTCACTTTAACACCGTGCCCCGATACCGCACATACTCTTGCCTCGGCATTTAATGCCTTTGCGGTTAAATATGCATATGATACGGTATAGTCGTTATCGCACCCGAGCCGTTTTTCATCATCGGGATCGGCAAGCGATGCCCAGGCATTTGTTATTGAGTCGCCGTAAAAATCAATTATTGGTTTAATTTGCTTTTCAAAAGGCATAAATTCACAATCGTTATCAACTTCAACCGCCGTTATGTTTAAATAATCTTCAATATTATCCGCAGACGAAAAAACTTCGGTTATACGCATTATTTTAAAGTTATGCACTCCGTATTCCAAATTGTCCGCAATTAATACCTCGTTTGAATTTGAAATTGCCGTTTTGTGTCCGATACCGTCCGTTTCGCTGTAGGCAAACGGGACCCGAACCCGTATTGGTTTAACATAGAGATTTTCGCCGTTATTGCGTCAAACACCTTGAAAATACGGCAAGTATTCTCTGCGGTGTTTTCCTTATACCGACAAAAATCTCTTATGTTAAACTGCTCGCACCTGCCGATGAGATGTTTTTCGCAAGATTTCAGTGCGGCAGGATGCAGGCAGGCTTGACGCCTGTCAAATCCGACAAGCTGAAAGATTGCAAAAACATCCATCGTCAGGCAATGCGTGTTCGAGTCTCGTTTGCCTAAACTCTTACAATACTGTGCCTATAGCCCCAAAAAATCTCATCCAATGCGCTCAATTTGTCGGCAAGGCATACAATCCAGCTTTCACGATACTTGGGCGGACATATATTGAGCGGAAACATATGCCGTTTAATTATATTTTTTTCTATATCATTAAGTTTAAAATCCGTTTCAGCATTTTTAAGCGCTATTTTTGCGTGCTTAAATCCGTGCAAACCGTGGTGCTTTTCGTGCCAATCGTATAAAAAATAATCGTGCAGGAGCGCTCCGCGCACAAGCGATTTTTCGTTTACTTTAACCGAAAAATGCTTTAAAAATTTTGCAACACGCAAACTTTTTTGAGCCACATTAACCGAATGTTCATAACAACTTACCGACGAATGCTGTATAAAACTTTTTTCGGCACACATTCCGTCCGAATGCAGAATATCGCTGCCGTATTTTTTTAATTTATCAAATGCTTTATTTGTTTTTTTCATATAAACAATCACCCTGCTTTTATCTTTGCTTATTATATTCTTTTACAATAAAAAAAGTCAATACCCGTTTTATTACCAAAATTTTAGTATTTATTTATTTTAAAAAATGTATTATAATTAAATCCCCACCTATTTTTATATATAGGAGAATACCATAATGCATTACAAAAGAATAAAAAAACTTGCACTGTTGATATTAACGGCATTAACCGTATTTATAACACCGTCAAATAAAATATCGGCAGTATCATCAAACTTTTACGACACGGACGAACATTGGGCGGAAGATTACATTGACACACTTTATCAGCTTGATATTTTTAAAGGCGATAACGGATATGCAAATGTTGACGCTCAAATTACACGCGGAGAATTTACGGCTCTTACAGCACGTACATTTTTAAACTTAACCGACGCAAATCAAATTAATTTTACCGATGTTACTCCAGATAATATTTTTTTCAAAGAAATATCGGCAGCGTACAAAAGCGGGCTTATTAACGGAAAAAGCGAAAAGTATTTTGATGTTAATTCGCCCATAACGCGTCAAGAAGCAGTTTTAATACTGTACCGCACAGAAAACATTAAAAACAAAACAACTTCCAATTCGTATACATTTAAAGACGTAAGCAAAAGCCATCAATATTACAAACAAATAGGGGGAATCCCTCATTTTGTGTAAACTCCAAATTAGGCTCCAAAATGATAGTA
>USKN01000236.1 GCA_900555295.1 uncultured Eubacteriales bacterium | reverse complement strand
AGGAGAAAATAAAATGGGAAAGAATGTTAAATATATTTTTGTTACGGGCGGAGTTGTATCGGGACTCGGAAAGGGCATTACTGCTGCGTCGCTCGGACGTTTGCTTAAATCGAGAGGATTAAAAGTTGCGTCGCAAAAGCTTGACCCGTATATTAATGTTGACCCGGGTACAATGAGTCCTTACCAGCACGGCGAGGTGTATGTTACCGAGGACGGCGCCGAAACCGACCTTGATTTGGGACACTATGAGCGTTTTATAGACGAAGACTTAAATAAATTTTCAAACCTTACAACGGGTAAGGTTTATTGGAATGTTTTAAACAAAGAGCGCAGAGGCGAGTATTTGGGCGAAACGGTACAGGTTATACCGCATATTACAAACGAAATAAAAGAGTTTATTTATTCGGTAGGCAAAAAGTCTGATGCGGATATTGTTATAACCGAAATCGGCGGTACAACGGGCGATATAGAAAGTCAGCCGTTTATTGAGGCAATACGTCAGGTTGGGCTTGAAGTGGGACCCGAAAATTCGCTTTATATTCACGTTACTCTTGTACCGTTTTTGCACGGCAGTGAAGAACATAAATCAAAGCCCACACAACATTCGGTAAAAGAACTCCAGGGTATGGGCATACATCCCAATATAATTGTACTGCGCTGCGATGAACCGCTCGAAGATTCTATATTCAGAAAAATTGCCCTGTTTTGTAATGTTAAGCAAGACTGTGTAATAGAAAATATGACAATCCCCGTACTTTACGAGGTACCCGTTATGCTTGAAAAAAATCATTTTTCGGATTTTGTATGCCGTGAGCTTAACTTAAACGTTCCCGCTCCCGACCTTGGCGAGTGGCTGGATATGCTCAATACAATTAAAAACCGTTTTAAAAATGTAACAATAGGTATTGTAGGCAAATATGTTCAGCTGCACGACGCATATCTTTCAGTAGCCGAAGCATTGCGCCACGCAGGTTACGTGTACGGTGCGCGTGTTAATATTGAATGGATAGACTCCGAAACGGTAACCGACGAAAACGCAGCCGAAATACTCGGTATTTGTGACGGAATACTTGTTCCCGGCGGATTTGGAAACCGCGGAATAGAGGGTATGGTATGTGCGGCACGCTATGCGCGTGAAAATAATGTACCGTATCTTGGAATTTGCCTCGGTATGCAAATTGCTGTAATAGAATTTGCACGCAGCGTATGCGGATTGAGAGACGCAAACTCGGGCGAATTTGACGAGAATACAAAAAATAAGGTAATAGACTTTATGCCCGACCAGAATGATGAAATAGATAAGGGCGGTACGTTAAGACTCGGCGCGTATCCCTGTAAAATTAAAGAGGGTACTAAAATGCAGGAGTGCTACAACAGCCTTCTTATAAGCGAGCGCCACCGCCACAGATATGAATTTAACAACGATTACCGTGATATTATGCAAAAAAACGGTCTTGTGTTGAGTGGTATGTCACCCGACGGTCATATTATAGAAACGGTAGAAAATCCGTCAAACAATTTCTTTGTGGGTGTACAGTATCACCCCGAGTTTAAATCACGCCCCAACAAAGCTCATCCGCTGTTTATGGGTCTTGTTCGTGCGTCACTTGATAATGTAAAAAAATAATAAATTACAGACTGAAACTGTTTTTTGCGAGAAAATTTTAAATTTACCGCCAATGTAATAAAGGAGGTACTTGTTATGTGCGCAAACAAAAAATTAAATTTAATCATTGCATTTACTGCAATACTTTGTGTAACGCTTTTTTCGGTTTTGCCTGCATATGCGGCAATATACAGCCGTGTAAAATATTATAAAGACGGCAATTACACATACACGCTCGATGATGGGTATGCCCAAATTACAAAAACCGATAAAAAGCTTGAGGGCGAAGTAACGGTGCCTCAAACGCTGGGCGGATACAAAGTAAACAAAATATGCAAAACCGCATTTGCCGATTGCCGTAAAATTACAAAGCTTACAATAGAAGATAATATTTTGTATATAGAAGATTACGCATTTTCGGGGTGCAAGGCATTAAAAGAATTAACTTTTCCAAAGTATCTTGAGTCTATGGGCGGATATATTTGCACAAACTGCACATCGCTTGAAACGGTAAATTATAATTGCATTGACGCAAAACCGCTTTATATGACCGATAAAAAAATAGCGCCGCCTTTTTATAAGCTTAAAATAAAACAAATAAATTTTGGCAAAGACGTTGCAAAAATACCGAGC
>USKN01000235.1 GCA_900555295.1 uncultured Eubacteriales bacterium | reverse complement strand
GAGAGCAGCTTAAAGCGTGGGTGGACTTTGCACTTGAAAATAAAAGTATAATTTTGTTTGACAGTGCGTATGAGGCGTTTATAGACGGTGATTATCCGCACAGTATATTTGAAATAGACGGTGCAAAAAAATGTGCAATAGAGTTTTGCTCACTTTCAAAAACAGCGGGATTTACGGGTACACGGCTCGGTTATACTGTTGTGCCGGGTGAGCTTGTGTTTGACGGCGCGTCTTTAAACAAATTGTGGCTCCGACGTCAAACCACAAAATTCAACGGTGTTTCGTATATTATTCAATACGGCGCTTTAGGTGTGTTTACCGCGGACGGCAGACGACAGGTAAAAGAAAATATAGAGTACTACAAACAAAATGCCCAAATAATAACCGATACAATGGATAAACTCGGTATATGGTATACGGGAGGAAAAAACTCTCCGTATATATGGCACAAATGCCCCAATAATATGGAGTCGTGGGAGTATTTTGATTATTTGCTCAATAATGCTCAAATTGTTGGAACACCCGGTTCGGGATTTGGCAAAAACGGAACAAACTTCTTTAGGCTTACAGCATTTTCAACCAAGGAAAACACAATAGAGGCAATGAAACGGCTTGAAAAAATGCTTGCAAAATAAAAGATAAGGTGGTTATATATAATGAAAAAAGTTATTCTTACGGGTGACCGTCCTACGGGTAAATTGCACGTGGGGCATTATGTAGGCTCGCTCCGTGAACGTGTAAAATTGCAAAATTCCGGAGAATTTGATGATATATATATTATGATAGCAGATGCACAGGCGCTTACCGATAATGCCGAAAATCCGCAAAAAGTGCGCGACAATATTTCGGAAGTTGCGCTTGATTATTTGGCTTGCGGAATTGACCCTAATAAGGCAACAATTTTTATTCAGTCAATGGTAACGGAGCTTACGGAACTTACTTTTTATTACTTAAATCTTGTAACGGTATCGAGAGTACAGCGCAACCCAACCGTTAAAGCTGAAATAAAAATGCGTAATTTTGAGGCGAGTATCCCTGTTGGTTTTTTCTGTTATCCTATAAGTCAGGCAGCGGATATTACGGCATTTCACGCAACAACCGTACCGGCGGGAGAAGACCAAATGCCTATGATAGAGCAGTGCAGAGAAATTGTGCATAAATTTAATACCGTGTACGGTGATACTTTAACCGAACCCAATATTATTTTACCCAAAAACGACGCTTGTTTAAGACTGCCCGGGCTTGACGGAAAGGCAAAAATGAGCAAATCGCTCGGTAACTGTATTTATTTGGCAGATGACCCCAAGGTTGTGCGCGAAAAAATAATGTCTATGTTTACCGACCCCAATCATATTAGGGTAGAGGATTGCGGAACGGTAGAAAACAACCCTGTATTTATATATCTTGACGCGTTTTGCAAGGACGATTATTTTGCCGAATTTTTGCCCGAGTACAATAACTTGGACGAACTTAAAGACCATTACAGACGGGGCGGACTTGGTGATATGAAAGTTAAAAAGTTTTTGTATAAGGTAATTGAACAGGAACTTGAACCCATAAGAAACCGAAGAAAAGAATGGGAAAATCATATAGACGATGTATACGATATATTAAAATCAGGTACCGAAAAAGCACGTCAAACAGCGGCGCAAACGCTTACAGAAGTTCGCCGTGCAATGAAGATAAATTATTTTGAAAACGGAAAGTTTTAAAGTAAACTAAAAAAACCGAACTCCCATTTTAAACAGGGTGTTCGGTTTTTTAAAATTCAAATAAATCTTTTAGGGGTATTTCGAGTTTTTCAGCAATAGTCATTAATGTATCGATACTGCAAGATGATGACGCGCTTTCTATGCGCTGATAATAATTACGGCTTATGTTGCACATTTCGGCAAGTTGTTCTTGAGTGAGCTTTTTTGATTTACGGTATTTCATAATATTAAGTCCTATTTTTTCCCAAACTTTATCGTTTTCTTTTTTCATATAATATCAACTCTTTCTTTTTAATCTCTAAATTCAAAAATTTTTTTAAGCGGTATTTCGAGCGCATTCGATATTTTTATAAGAGTATCGAGTGAGCAAGAATATGAGGCTGTTTCAATGCCTTGTATAAAGGCACGCGACTTGCCGCATTTTTTTGCAAGCATTTCTTGGGTATATCCTTTTTCTTTTCTATAGTATAAAATGTTTAGGCAGATGTTGCAATATCCGAACACGCTCAAAACGCTGAAAAATCAGCCT
>USKN01000234.1 GCA_900555295.1 uncultured Eubacteriales bacterium | reverse complement strand
AAAAGCTGTGCCGCGTACAAATAAAGCGCGTCGTTAATTTTATTTTTGTACTCTTTTTTATCGGACAAAAAAATCATTGCCGCTGATATGCCCATAAGTATATAAAGAACCGACCATACAATGGGAAACAGTATTGACGGCGGTGTAAGCGGCGGGGTTATTATATCACTGTATATATTCATATTTCCCTTTGTTAATAAAGCCGATAATCCGCCTACGGCAAGTGCGGTTAAAATCGATATTACATATGTTTTTGTTTTTTTGCTCATTTTATCGCCTCCAAAATAAATTATATTCATTAATTGAAAGATATATGCTTTTTTTATATATTTTTATATATTTGGATAAATTAATATGCATATGTTAATAATTAATGTATGGAGGTGTTTTGTATTATGAAACAAAGCAAAAAAATAAAATTTGTAACCGAAAAAGACAATAAAAAACACGGAATTATAATAATGGGCATTACAATTGTATTATGTTTGTTTATTATTGTTGCGGCAAGAGTTTACGACAGCGGTACACCTAATACGGTTAAAACGGCCGATAATAAAGTAAATGCTGTACAGGAAGAAAACAGTAGTGACAGCGAAAATATTGAAAATACATCACAGCAAACAAAAAAGCTCTACGAAAACCAAGCGCTTGAATACGAAAAAGAAAATGATGTTGCCGCAGATGAAAAACAGGCGGAACCCAACTTTATTTTTCCCGTTTCGGCTCAAGATGCAGATATTGCAAAAGAGTTTTCGACAGATGAACTTATATACTCAAACACAATGGAAGATTGGCGCCTGCACAACGGAATTGATATTTCGTGCTCTATGGGAAGTGAGGTTAAATGTGCCGAAAGCGGTACGGTTAAATCGGCGGCAAATGATGTTTTTTCGGGATACACAATTACGGTTGAGCATACATCGGGTTATGAAACCGTTTATTCCAATCTTGCAAACGTTGATATGATAAAGGCGGGCGCCGCAGTTAAAAAGGGTGAAATTATTGGTACTGTGGGCGACAGTTCGTCTACCGAATTGTTGGACGCACCGCATTTGCATTTTGAAATGCTTAAAGACGGGGGATATATAAATCCGTCGGATTATGTATCAAAATGACTCAAAAAAGACCGTTTTGTTCACTTTTAAAGTTTTTACCGATTTTACTTTGCGCCATTGCGGCGGCAATATGTTTTATGTTTTACAAAAGATTTAATGTTCAAAGCATTTTTGCAATTTTACCGCAAAACAAACTTATATCAGCAATAACAATACTTGTTTTGTATGCTGTAAAAAGCGTTAGTGTTTTCATTCCGCTTATTGTTTTAAATGTGGTAGCGGGCATTGCCTTTAAGCCGGCTTATGCACTTGCCGTAAATGCCGCGGGATGTATTGTTGTGCTTACAATTCCTTATTTGATAGGAAAAATGTCGGGCAGTGATTTTGCGGATAAATTATGTAAAAAACACAAAAAACTTTCAAGTCTTGCCGAGTATCAAAATACAAATGCATTTTGGTTTTCGTTTTTAATAAGAGCGGTTTCGTGTTTTCCGGGTGACGTTGTAAGCCTTTATATGGGAGCGGTTAAAATGCCGTTTTTTAAATATTTGTGCGGGAGTTTTTTTGGCACGTTTCCCGGAGTTGCCGCCGCAACGGTTTTGGGCGGCAATATAAGCAAACCGTCGTCACATGCATTTGTAATTTCGGTAGTCATCACAGTGTTTATGTCGTGTATTGCCGCCGTTATGTGTTTGTTTAAAAGGAAAAAGAGCTGATATTATTTTTCTTTGGAATTGCCGAGTGTTTTTATTAATTGCGGAGAAAGTAAAAATAAATGTATTAAATTAGGAAAAATCATTATGCCGTTAAAAAACTGCGCCATACTCCAAACCGTTTTAAGCTGTGCCGTACAGCCTGCTATTACGGCGGCCGAATATATTGCGGTAAAAATTTTTACAGATTTTTCACCTAATAAAAATTCCACACACCTTACACCGTAAAATCCCCAGCCTATAACGGTTGAAAATGCAAACGTAAAAAGGCACACTGTTATAAAACCGGGTGCAAAACTTCCGTATGTAACCTTCAGCGCATTAATTGTAAGCTTTGCACCGGCGTCTATTCCGTATTCTATATTAACTCCCGATGTAAGTATTGTAAATGCGGTGAGGGTACATATAACGGTTGTATCGACAAAGACCTCCGCTATGCCGAAATAGCCTTGTTTTACGGGAGTTGAATTTGCGCCCGCATGTGCTATGGACGCTGTTCC
>USKN01000233.1 GCA_900555295.1 uncultured Eubacteriales bacterium | reverse complement strand
CCTTCTCTTACCAACGGTAGTGAGCATAAGCCTTGTTAGCTTCTGCCATTTTGTGAGTGTCTTCACGTTTTTTAACACTGGCACCAGTTCCATTAGAAGCATCAATAATTTCAGCTGCTAATCTCTGTTCCATTGTTTTTTCGTTACGTAAACGTGCGTAATTTACGATCCAACGAAGTCCTAAAGTCAAACGACGTTCGTCGCTTACTTCAACTGGTACTTGGTAGTTGGCTCCACCTACACGTCTAACTTTCAATTCCAATTGAGGCATAACATTTTCTAAAGCTTGTTCGAAAACCTCCATTGGTGCTTTTCCTGTTTTTACTTCTACGATTTCAAACGCGTTGTACAAAATAGTTTGTGCAACCCCTTTTTTACCATCAATCATGATTTTGTTGATCAAACGAGTAACCAACTTAGAGTTATAAATTGGGTCGACTAGTACGTCACGTTTCGCAATGTGTCCTTTTCTAGGCATCTAATTTCCTCCTTTCACGATTGATCTATTTCTTAGGTCTTTTAGTTCCGTATAATGAACGAGATTGTTTACGGTCATTTACACCAGCACAGTCCAAAGTTCCACGAACGATGTGGTAACGAACACCTGGTAAGTCTTTAACACGTCCACCACGAATCAATACAACACTGTGTTCCTGTAAGTTGTGTCCGATACCTGGAATGTAAGCTGTAACTTCCATACCATTACTTAAACGAACACGCGCATATTTACGAAGTGCTGAGTTTGGTTTCTTAGGTGTCATAGTACCAACACGTGTACAAACTCCACGCTTTTGTGGACTTGATAGGTTTGTTGGTTTAGACTGCAATGAGTTGTAACCACGGTTCAAAGCTGGAGACTTTGAAACGTTTTGACTGGCCTTACGACCTTTACGAATCAACTGGTTGATTGTAGGCATAAGATCCTCCTTTCAAAATTTTCAATTTCCAAGCAAACGAATCCGGGTGGGTCTTGCCCATCCATTAAATATAGGCTCTTTTCAGAACCTATTTTCGCATGCAATATTAAGATACAGTATTCGAGATGATTTGTCAATTATTTTTTATTGATTTTTTTATAAACATTATAAACATACTGTGTAGATAAACTTATAAAACTAAGTTGAAAAGTTTAATTTTTTGCTCAACTGCGCTTATTTTTATGTTGATAACTTTAAAAAAGTCAGTTTATAATGTCTTTTTTCAACATTTCTATTTTTTGTGCAAACGCCGAATCTGTTTGTATATCGTTTTCTATCTTTTTTATATTGTGGATAATTGTTGAATGGTCCATACCGTTAAAATACATACCTATGTTTTTTAAATTCATATTCATAAGTTTTTTCATAAAATACATAGCTATCTGCCTTGGGTACGATATGTTTTTTGCTTTTGTTTTTAACTTTAAAGCGCCTTTGTCAAGGTTAAAGTATCTTTCTATTTTATCGCATATAGAGTCCGCCGTAACCACACCCGCCGTATCTGTTATATAATCTTTTAACGCTTCTTTTGCAAGCGCCAGATTAACTTCACGGTTCATAAGCCTGTGATACGATACAATCATTTTCATAGCGCTTTCAAGTTCACGGTTGCTTTGCGTTACATTACCTGCTATATATTTGTAAATTTCGTCATCTATTTCTATATGCAGCTGCTGTGCTTTTTTGCGCAGTATGGCAATTCGCGTTTCGTAATCGGGCGGCTGTATTTCGTATACAACACCCGAGGCAAAACGGGTTATAAGTCTTTCTTCTATACCAAAAAGTTCTCTTGGCGGTTTATCGCACGATATTATTATGTATTTGTTATCTCTGAATAAATCGTTAAATGTGTGGAATATTTCTTTTTGAATACCCTCCATACGGCTTATAAATTGTATATCGTCTATCATAAGTACGTCAACGGTGCGGTATTTGTTTCTGAATTCCTGGTTTGTATTTGTGGTAATTGCGTTAATAAGCTCGTTTGTAAACTGTTCGCTTGTAACGTAAAGCACCTTTTTTTTGTGCGCGCCGCTTAATATTTTGTTGCCCACGGCGTGCATAAGATGTGTTTTGCCAAGCCCCGCTCCGCTAAATAAAAAAAGCGGATTGTAATCGCAGTGAGCGCCTTGTATACAAGCTGTGGCAACGGCATTTGCGGCCGCCTGCGCCACTTTGTTTGAGTCGCCTATAATAAAGTTGTCAAATCTGTAATCGGGGTTTAGCCCTGCCAGGGTTAAATTTGAATTATCAAAATTATCGCCATCGTCTTCTTTTTCAGTATTTTCACTGTTTATATTAATTTCAACCGAAAAATCTTCGCCC
>USKN01000232.1 GCA_900555295.1 uncultured Eubacteriales bacterium | reverse complement strand
TCTGCCCGTAAAATCTGCAATTTGCAAACTTGTACCCTCGCTGTTTTGCTCAAAAAAATTTAAAACTGCCGTTTGAACGGTGGAATGAATACATATTTCTTTAAATTTTTCCACCGTATCGGGTTTTGTATCCGAAAGGCTGTATACGGTATTAAATTTTTTGTTTACTCCCGTGGGTACAATTGTTTTTATTGCCGAAATGTAGGTACAAAAATACCTATGTTTCATAAACTCAATTAAACTTACGGTATTATCATTAAAATACGAGTAATCTTCCAAAATGCTTTCAACACATTTGAGCGAACTATCGCTTTTATCAAAATTTGTATTAACACGCATTACATATGCTTCATACAGTTTATTTGATTTTCCAAAAGGCACTTTAACACGCATACCTGTTTTAATACGCAATTCATCATTTGGCGCAACAAGATAAGTATACATTTTATCCGTAGCACGTGAATTATTGCTTATAACTACCGATACCGTCATTAAAACACCTCCCGTATTATATAAAATTTTAATTGTATTTTTTATATACAACAGCGCTAAAATGCGGCTGTATATTTTTTACGCATCAGCTTCCGTATGTTCGTTGGTTTTTTCAAGTGCCGCATTCATACTTTCGGCATCGTCAAGGCCAACCATAATTGCACCCACTTTTTCGGGTTTTTTAGCCTCGTCGGAAGTTTTAAAGCTTACTTTATTTTCATAAATTTCGTGAAGTGCTATTGTAACGGGTTTGTCCGATTTGCAATCTGTAAAAGTAATTCCCGTTTGCACAATCTCACGCGCTCTTTTTGCGGTAGCAATTACAAGAGTATATCTGTCGTTTACCTTTTTAGTTCTCATTAAATCTGTTACTGATGGATACATCATCATATATTATACACCTCTTTAAGATAATTTATATTCTTTTCTGTTTTTAAATGCTCTGCCGTTAAAATTGCATAAAAGCGCTCGGCTGCGTTTTGCGCATCGTCATTTACAAGTGTGTACGCATAATTTTTAACCGTTTTAAGCTCTTCACGTGCCTGATTAAGACGTTTTTTTATAACTTCCTCGGTTTCGGTATTTCTGCCCACAAGACGTTCACGCAGTATTTCAAATGACGGCGGCAGTATAAATACTAAAACTGCGTCGGGCATTTTTTGCTTTATTTGCATTGCCCCCTGTACTTCAATTTCCAAAATTACATCATATCCGTCATTTAGTTTATCTATAACCTTTTGTTTTGGAGTTCCGTAATAATTTTCGCAAAAGCTTGCCCACTCCAAAAGTCCGTCATTATCTATCATTTCTTTAAATTTATCTTTTGTGACGTAATAATAATTTACGCCCTCTTTTTCACCCTCTCTCGGCTGCCTTGTTGTTGCCGACACCGAGTAACAAACAGGGTAATCCGAGTGATTGTTAAAAAAGTAATTAAGTACGGTGCCTTTTCCGCAGCCCGACGGGCCCGAAAGCACTATAAGGTTGCCTTTTTTATTCATCAGGGTCATCTTCCTCCGCAGTATTAATTGTTTCTTCTTTGCTTGCAAGTCTGTTTGCAACCGTTTCTGTTTGAATAGCCGATAAAATAATATGGTCGCTGTCACATATTATAACGGAACGCGTACGCCTGCCGTATGTTGCGTCTATAAGCATACCGTTATCACGCGTTTCCTGTATCACTCTTTTTATGGGAGCCGACTCGGGACTTACAATTGCAATAATTCGTTCAGCGGAAACAACATTTCCAAATCCAATGTTTATTAATTTCACACTTATGCCCCCTACTCAATATTTTGAACCTGCTCGCGCAGCTTTTCGATTTCGCCCTTCGCCGCAACGACGCACCCGGCAATCTGCGCGTCGGAGGCCTTCGATCCGATGGTATTGACCTCTCGGTTCAGCTCCTGCACCAGAAAATCGAGCTTTCTGCCAACCGGCTCGTCAAGCTCGGCCGTCGCGCGAAGCTGCGCAATGTGGCTGCTCAGGCGCACAAGCTCCTCGTCAATCGCCGCGCGATCCGCAAAAATCGCCACCTCGGTGGCGAAGCGCGCCTCGTCGATGTCGCCGCTGAGCAGCGCGGACAGCCTCTGGCTGAGCTTTGCGCGGTATTCCTCCACGACCGTCGGTGCGCGTGTCGCAATGCTTTCGCGCAGACCGTCAATCGCGTCGAGCTTTTTCATCATGTCGCCGCGCAGGCTGTTTCCTTCGCGCTTCCGCATGGCCGTCAGATCGTCCAGTGCCAGATTCAGCGCCCGCATGAACAGCGCGCGAACCGCGTCCTGATCCTCCTCGGAGGCTTCCACCGTCAGCACATCCGGCATGTTCATATAATCCGAAAGCGGAA
>USKN01000231.1 GCA_900555295.1 uncultured Eubacteriales bacterium | reverse complement strand
AAAAGGCTGATTTTTCAGCGTTTTGAGCGTGTTCGGATATTGCAACATCTGCCTATTTAAAGGAGGCTTTAACCTAATGTATTTTATTGGAAACGATGTCTCTAAATACAAGCATAATTGCTTTAATAGGCATTGTAACAATTTTATTCAAAAAGCCGAGCGGCGTGGTTACTACAGTAAACGGCAAACACAAAAAGTACAAACACGCCAAAATAAACTCAACTCTCATATTGTTTATTTTTAAACTGTTTAAACTATCATTCATTTTTTGTTTTATCATTGCACAACTCTTTAGGTAAGCGGGTGTTTAACACGCGTTGCGGGTTCGTTCCTCTCTTGCCTACTTTCTTGTTATTTTATTTATTGTAAGTTTTATGGGCCGTAAAAATGTTTTAATTTTCCATACAAAAGTATTCATATTCCATTTTGGCAGCAACTTTAATATTTTTACCGAAAGCTTAAAATTATAATAATATTATTTAAAAACACTTATACCCGATCCTGTTAAACCTCGGCCTGTTTGATAATAACAGTAAAGATGCTCGTTTAAAAACAATACATTTTTCGCATTGGTATATGCTTCCAACGAAAAAGCCGCATCTTCTGCCGTACAAAAATCCGCCGAAAATTTCAAGTTTTGTATTACGCTTCTTTTAAATACGGCACAGCATACGCTGTTTAGCCCTATACCGTTTATAAAATAAGGATACACACTTTTATTAAAATCATTTTTTTCTGCAAATTCGTCTTTCTCGGTTCCGTTGTTTGATTTTCTTTGTGTTCCGTCTATGTAAACACGCGTATAACCAAACTTTACTATATCGGGATTGTATTTATTAATTTGCCGTGAAATTTTATAAAGCGCGTCCGTTTCATACCAATCGTCGGCGTCAAGAAACGTTATATAATCACCGTCGGCATTTTCAAGACCTATATTTCGGGTTTTTGCCAAATTTTGGCAATTTGTTTTTAAATTAATAAGTTTAATTCTGTCGGTATATTTTTGTAATATTTTGCCCGTCATATCCGTTGACGCGTCATTTACAACTACAACATCATAATTTGCATTTTGATTAAATACCGACTTTAAACATCTTTCAATATAGTTTTGAGCATTGTACGCAACAACAATAACTGTTATTTTCTTCATAAAATTTACACTCCATTTTTTTGTATTTCGGGCGCTTGTGCCGTTTGCGCATTCACACCCTCCGAAGACTCTTTTATAAGCATTACCATAACAGTTTGCATAATAAGTTTTATATCGCTTAAAAAAATTATTAATATAACTACTGTCAAACAACACTTTGTCCGACACTTTTGTGTTATACTGCCCGTAACCGTATACAGCACGGTTATCGCTCGTTCCGTAAAAAATATTTTCACCAATTTCGATTACCATTCCCGGTATGTTCACCGTAATCAAAGTGTCGCAGTTTTTAAAAGCATAATCCCCTATTTTTTGTGTTCTGTAAGGAATTTCGGCTTTTCTTAATTTTGTTCCGTAAAAAGCGTAGCTGCCTAATAAGCCAAATGTCAACATTTTTTTAAAATCATTAAAAAATATTAGACTTTTTAACAACTACCATATTTAATCAGTTGTTTTCAATCAAATTTTCAAATACAAATTCCGTCATAGGCTTGTAAAAGTAAAATCCCTGCATTATTTCACATCCTGCCGCTTTAACGGCATTTTTTTTGTTCCATTGTTTCAACACCTTCACACAAAACCGTTGAATTCATTTTTTTGCAAGCTGTACTATATTTTCAAAAACAAGCCTACCTTGATCATCTTTTGCGTTATAAAGCATTGTTTTATCTATTTTTTTACATCGGGATAAAGTCCCAATATATCGCTCAATGATGTAAAAGCCTTTCCGAAATCATCAAGACATATACCATAACCGCTGTTTTTCAATTCTTTAATGTTATTTTTTGAAAGCTCAAAATCGGGTGCAACACAATCATCCGTTATTTCAATCATAACAGCCGAATAATCCATATTGTATTTACGGTTAATATTTTTTATATAATCGGGCACTCCGTTTGACGATAAAGTAATGCGCGAAAAATTATAAGTAATTTTTATGTTTCCGTACACAGCAAATCCGTAATAGGCGATTGTGTTTTTGTGCCGTTTCCCATAGGCTCAAAAATGCAATTATTACAACCATTATAACTCCAATCAATAATATTGCGGTTTGCATATTATATCACCTCCCAATCAGCAATTGTAAATAATTATATTTCAGCAAAGTAAAATATTCTGTATTAAAAACAAATATTAAACTCAATTCAATTGTATAAATATTATTTAAAATCCGGCCTATATTTTTTAATAATTGCTTCTGCGAC
>USKN01000230.1 GCA_900555295.1 uncultured Eubacteriales bacterium | reverse complement strand
TGCGGTCTGTGCTTTTTGCTGCAGACCTCCGTTGAATTTTTTATTGTTTTTTATTATAATCCTATAATCCTAAAGTTTTTAAATACTCTCTGCTTTGTTTTGCGGCATCAAGACTGTCTTGGTCGTAAGACATATCCTGTTCAACTATAATGATTTTTGCACCGCTTTCGTCAGCAGCGTCAAGTATTGATTTAACATCCTGAATACCCGAACCTACGGGAACATATTTAAAACCGTTATCGTCTTGTGATTTTTCTTTGCTGTCGTTGCCTATAAGAGCATAAACAGGGCCGCCGCCGAGTTTTTCGCATACAAAATCTTTAAGATGAACAATATCAATTCTGCCTTTGTACTTCTTAAGATATTCCGACGGATTTTCGCCGGCATAGTGTACCCAGCAGGTATCAATTTCGGGCATAAGCAAGTCTTTGTCTATTGTGCTGTATAATTTATCGAGAATGTATTCGCCGTCAATTTTTTTAAATTCAAAATCGTGGTTGTGGTACATAAGCTGTATGCCGTTTTCTTTCATTTTTTTGGCAACGGTTGTAAATGTATCTATGGTAGCGTCCCAATTGTTAAAATATTCGTCTTCCTTATACCAGGGAATTGCACAGTATTTTGCACCTATAGCTTTTAAATAGTCAAATTCGGTTTTGGCATTGTCCTCCAAATAAAATTGTGGTCCGCGGTGTACCGATACAGCCTCAAGACCGTATTTTTCAAGCATTGCTTTTATCTCGTCGGGTGTTTTGTCAAAGTATCCCGCAAATTCAACACACTCGTACCCCATTTCTTTAACGGCTTTTAACGTTGCGTCCATATCTTTTTCCATTTTATCGCGAACGCCGTATAACTGTAAACCTATTTTAAATTTTTTCATTTTTAATGTGCCTCCGCTTTTTATATTTCGGGAATTTCAATTTTAATTTCCTGTCCCGCTTTGCTTGAACGGTTAATTGCGTCTATTATAATTTGGTTGTACAAAATTTCGCTTGACGGAACAGGCGCTTTGCCGCGTGTTTTAACAGCATCGAGGAAAGAACGTATTTTATCGTAAAAACAGCCGTTCTTTGACGGTGCCTGCATAGGAAATTCGGTGCAAACGTCTTTGCCCGCAATTCTTTGATAGAGCTTAAGCGGACCGCCGATAGAGCCGTTCCAGCACTCTGTTGACGGAATACGCAGCGATGCTTTGTCACCCATAATAATTGTATCTCCCGGTGTGTCGAGGTGCATTGCCCACGCAATTCTAAAGTCAAGTATAATTCCGCCGTCAAGTCTTACAAAAGCTGCGCCGAAATCATCTACACCAAAAATTTTTGCATATTCTTCGGGTTTGCCCTCGCTTTTAAAATAGTCGGGGTCTTTGCCGAAAAAGTCGGAAACATAGCCTGTAACCGTAAGCGGTTTGGGATATCCTATGGCATTTAATACCATATCGAGCGAATAGCAGCCTATATCGCCGAGCGCGCCGATACAGCCTTTATCAGCCTCAATAAATGTTGTGCCGAACGGTGTGGGAATACCGTGGCGTCTGCCGCCGCCAGTTTGTATGTAATAAATTTTACCCAATACACCCGACTGAACAATCTGTTTAACCATTTTCATATTAGGGTCAAATCTCGGTTGGAAACCTATTGAAAGAATTTGGCCGCTCTTTTTCTCTGCCTTGCAAATTTCAACAGCTTCTTCCTGTGTTACGCACATGGGTTTTTCCAAAAGTACGTCAACACCGTGTTCAAGTGCGTAAATTGCACATTCAGCGTGGGTTTTGTTGTATGTGCAAATACTTACTGCGTCAACCAATCCCGAATCAATGAGTTCTTTGTGGTCGTGAAAACATTTTGCACCTTCAACATTAAAATCCTTAAAAAACTTTTCTGCTTTTCCGTCAATAAGGTCAGCGCCTGCCGTAATAACAACATCGGGCATTTTAAGGTATTCTCTCATATGAGCGCCGGCAATCCAGCCTGTACCTATAATACCTATTCTAACTTTTTTGCTTGAGTCGATTTCAACTACCGTCTGGTCTTCTTTAAATGCGTCCAAACTTGTATTTGCCATAAAAAAAACACTCCTTTTTAAAATACTATATTGACATATCGGTCAATCTGTGTTATATTGATTATAGCAATAATATTGACATAATTCTATAATTATATTGACTGTTTTTTGCACAATATTGATTTTTGAGGAGATGATTGGTTTGAGAAACGAAAAGATTTATTTTTCTATTCCCAAAGCTCCCGTATTTATATACAAATCAACGAAAGGGGCTCATATGGGTTCGGTGTGCGGTGTACACTACCACTCTGAAATAGAAATGCTTTATGTTACCGAAGGCTGTATGGCGGCATATGCCGACGGGG
>USKN01000229.1 GCA_900555295.1 uncultured Eubacteriales bacterium | reverse complement strand
GATGAACAAGACTTCTGTAGTCAAAATTAACCGTTCCTATTATTGAATAAGCATCATCGCTTACAATACTTTTTGCGTGAATAAATCCGGGTGTAAATTCAAAAAATTTAACGCCGTATTTTATAAGGTGATTATATGCGCTTCTCGTCATAAGATGTATTATTTTTTTGTCGGGTATATGCGGGGTGATAATGCGTACATCAACACCGCGCTTTGACGCATTTATAAGAGAATTTGTAAGTTCGGTATCTATTATAAAATATGGTGTGGTAATATAAACATATTCTTGTGCCTGATTTATAATATTTAAAAATGCATTTTTTGAAACGGTTTCGGGGTACAGAGGTGCAGGTCCGTCGCCAAACGGTATGTAATACCCGTTTTCGCAGTTAATGTTTTGCATTGTGGGTTTACAGTATTTTTGATAATCACTTATTTCATATCCCGAGTTTGTATCCCAATTTATTAAAAACATTGCGCAAAACCCCTGAACGGCATCACCTGTTAATTTTATTGCGGTATCTTTCCAATAACCGTATTTTTTTACGTGGTTTATATATTCGTCCGCCATATTAATACCGCCCGTATAGGCTGTTTTGCCGTCTATTACGGTAATTTTTCTGTGGTCGCGGTTGTTGTGTGACGATGTGGCCCGTCCGCTTATTTTTGAAAACTGACGGCATTTTATGCCGAGTTTTTCTATTATTTCGTTATAGTTTGGCGTAAGTGTGAGCATACAGCCTATATCGTCGTACATTATGCGAACTTCAACGCCTTCGCGGGCTTTCTTTTTAAGAATATTTAAAACGGTGTTCCACATAAGACCGCATTCTATAATAAAATACTCCATAAATATAAATTTTTCGGCCTTTTTTAAATCTTCCAAAAGAGATTTATACATTTGTTCTCCGCTTGTAAAATATTGCGATTGCGTATTTACATAAAGTTTTGAGCGCGAGTCTTTTAAAAGACCGTATGCCTTTGTATATGCCGAACGGTTATCGTTCATCAGCCGTTCAAGCGGAAGTGCGCTTGTTTTTATAAGAGAGGCCGCATTTTTTATTTTGCCGTAATGTTCCTGCGTTTTATGAGACGGACGTCTTGAGTAAAACATAGCGTAAAGAATTGCGCCGAAAGGCGGCATAAGTAAAACAATTGTAAGCCACGGTATTTTATATTCGGGGATTGTGTCGGAATTTACAATTTTAAGATATACCGCAAGGTTAATTGCCGACGCGGTTACCCAAAGCGGCATAAATATTTTTGACATAAACTTAATGGGCAGTATAATTTCTGCAAGCTCAAGAACAATCATTATTGCCGAAATAAAATATCGCGAAAAGACTATTTTTTTTAATTGCCCTATATTTTGATTTTTTTTGCTTATTTTAGTGTTTTCTGCAGGAAAGTTCTTTATATGTTTCATAAAAATCAATCCCCCGTTTTATCTGTGTTTTTTGAAAATACACAGCCGCAGTAATTTTGTCTGTATAAACCGTACTGAAGTGAAAGTTGTGTTGAACGCTTAAACCCTTCGCGCTTTTTAAAGTCTGATAAAAGCCACTTTATATTGTATTTTTGAGCAAAATACATACCTATATCGTTTATTGCGCGGGCATTTTTAAGAGGGCTTATTGTAAGCGTGGTTGTATAGTAATCAAAGTTGTTTGCCGCGGCATATTGAGCCGATTTTTCAAGTCGCAGTTTAAAACACTCAATACAGCGTGCGCCGCCTTCTTTTTCGTTTTCAAGTCCTTTTACCGCTGCATAAAACTCATTTGAGTTAAAGCTGCATACAATTACGTTTGCAAAAAGCTGCATTTGTTTAACAAGCCTTGTTTGCTCCGCCGCACGCTTTTCAAATTCGCTTTCCGGGTAAATGTTTGGATTGTAATAATACACCGTAATGTCAAAATGTTTTGACAGGTACTCAAGTACATATGATGAGCAGGGAGCACAGCAGCTGTGCAGCAACAGTGACGGCTTTTTATTACACATTTGCAGATTATCTATTGTTTTATCAAGTATTTTTTGATAGTTTATTTTTTGCTCATTGTCAGTCATTGTTTACCGTTCCTTTTTTAAAGTGATTGTACACGCTCAATGCGGCGGCGCGGTCAAGCTCTTTTACGAGCATAAGTTCTTCAAATGATGCGTTTTTTATTTTTTTAATTGATTTAAAGTGCTTTAAGAGTGCCTTTTTTCGCACATCTCCGATTTTTGGAATATCGTCAAGTTCGGAATATGTGTTTCGCTTTTCTCTTAACGAGGAATGATACGTAATTGCGCGTCTGTGCATTTCATCCTGTATACGTGTTAAAAGCATAAATTCATCGCTTTTTTTATCAATCGGTATTTCGCCGTTTGGTGATACA
>USKN01000228.1 GCA_900555295.1 uncultured Eubacteriales bacterium | reverse complement strand
TATCGGCTGGGAAGATTATTTAAACCGCGGCGGTGTTTGCGTGGTTGAATGGGCGCAAATTACAAAAGGAATATTTATATCACCGTATTACAAAATATATATTTCAAAGGATTTGGAAAAAGACGAAGATTACCGTAAAATAACTATAGAAAAGGTTTGATATTACAATGATAGTTTTTGCAATGGATACAACGTCGCAAAATGCGGCGGTTGCACTTATGAATAACGAAAAACTTATGGGCGAATATATGATAAGCAATTTAAAAACACATTCACAGCTTATTATGCCTATGATGAGCGATTTAATAAAAAACACGGGACTTACTGTTGACGATGTAGATGTGTTTTCGGTATGTACGGGCCCCGGGTCGTTTACGGGTGTGCGTATAGGTATGACTGCAATACGCACAATATGTCAGGCGGCTAAAAAACCCATTGTGGGGATTACATCTTTAAAATCACTTTCGCTTAATGTTACGGCAGACAGCGATACCGTTGTATGTCCCATAATCGATGCGCGTCATAATGAGGTGTATAATGCGCTTTATTGTGCAAACGAACAAATATCCGATTGCAGAATGATAGATATTGATAAATTGCTTGGTGAACTTGAAGGTAAAAAAGTTTTATTTGTGGGTGACGGAGTAAACGCATATAATTTAAAAATAAATCGTCCCGAATGGAAAATTGCGCCCAAACACCTTTGTATGCAAAAAGCCTCATCTGTTGCATACGCGGCATTTGAGCGCGCACAAAAAAATGATTTTGATAATTTGTATTCGCTTGTGCCGATGTATTTAAGAAAATCGCAGGCAGAGCGTGAGTACGAATTAAAACATTCGGATACATTGAATAGTTAAAATTTTTTTTATTTTTTTATATTTTTACATATTATTTTTAATAATCTGCCATATATCGTCTGTTTCAAAACCACGGCGCCACGATGCACCTCCGGCAAGAGAATACTTGCTTATAAGGGTGCATCTTTTTTGTATGGAGTCTGCATTTTCAAGCCAAAAAACATAATCGTTTCCGTTTGCACCCGTGTAACTTACTTTGTATAAGCCGTAGTTTTCATCATAATTAACACTTGCATTATTATTGGATATAAGTTTATTTGCCGTATTCATAGATATAGCCTTTGATGATATTACCAAATTGTTTTTAACCTCCCACAAACGCATATAAAAAGGCATACCGAGTATAAGGCTTTCGGGTTTTGTTTCGCTTAATGTGGTTTTAATACATTGCTCGGTCCAATTAATTGCGCTTACGGGGCCGGCAGTTTTGCTGCCGTCATAGTATTGGTCGTATGCCATTAATACAAGATAATCGCATTTGCTGCTTAAACTGTCGCGGTCAAAACACATAGACCAATTTGAACTTGTTTTGTTATATACGGTTATATCAACACTTACCTGTGCGCCTATTTCGTGCATAGCAAGGGTTATATCTTTTACGTGTGAGGCATACAAGTGTTTATTTTTTTGATACATATTTTCAAAGTCAAAATTTATTCCGTCAAAGCCGTATTTTAATGTGTCGGCAATAATTTTTTCTTTGGCAATGTTCATATATTCGGCATTGTTTAAAAATGTGTCGGCGGTTTTTGCGGTAAAATCAGTTTTATATATGGGCCATATTTTATAAGCACCGTCTGACGCATAATTAAGATAATCGTTTGTTATTGCGGTAAAGAGGGTTATTTGCGAATTACCCAATTTTACACCCGAAACACCCAAATTTTCTTTAGACAGCTGAAATACGGGAGGTGACACCACATTAACTCCGTCGGTATGATAGGATGGCGCCTTTGTCTCAACCTCCCAGGTTAAATTTATTTTTTGCGGCAGATAGAGTTTTGTTTCATCTGCAAAAATTTTTATTGCGCCGTCTTTTTCAATTGTTTTAAGCGTTGATACGGCATTGTATGTGTTGGATTTTGCATTTGGGTATGTTGTGTAATTGATTTTGTAATCAACTCTTAATTCGGATATAGAACCGCTTTGGGATACAACCGATACGGAAATATCGGATATTTTTTTGTCTACGGTATATCCTAAAGATGAAACATAGTTTTGCGTTTGCTGTTTTAATAAATAATCGTTATATGCAGAGCCTGTTAAATATAATGCTAAATCGACATCGGTATTTGCCTGTGAGGCAATATAATTTTCGGCAGCCGTCATTATGCTTGTTGTATATGAGTTTTGATAAGACTGATTAAACGACAGCAAAATAATTTTAGCTGTTTGAGCGCGTGTAATGTTGCTGGTTGGTTTAAAAGTGCCGTCATCAAATCCGTTTATTATACCAAGTGACGCAAGATGCGATATTTGTTGAGACAATCCTAAATTTTGTGTAAAGTCTTTACGAAACCTCCAAAATGGTAT
>USKN01000227.1 GCA_900555295.1 uncultured Eubacteriales bacterium | reverse complement strand
ACAAAGATAACGCAAAAGACGCATTTGTCCATCACCCCGATATGGCGGAATATCCGCACACAAGCGATTTTTCCGAAATAGAAAAAAACCTTTTTGATTTATAAAATTTTATATTTGCACACCCCTTTAAAATGTGTTATAATATACATAATATTTGAGGGGTGTGTTTTTATGTTTAGACAAATGCGCCGAGATATGCAAAAATTTATGCACTAAATTTACCGATGACAAAGAATATATGCAAAAAGAACTTTTGAGCGGATTAAAAAACGTGTTATGTTTGGAGCTTGTATGCGACCATATAACGGGTAGCTTGTAAATGAATCGTAAAAACCGAACGGGTGTTTGGCATAGTAACCGTATTTTGCCAAACACCCTGTAATAGTTTATACTATTTTAATTTTTTTGCAAGTTCCATAAGATACGTTACAACATAAGACGATATAAATACCGATAATATTTCCTGCACAAGGCGCGGCATATAAAACATAAAAAAGCCGATTTTTTTAAGCGCCGGTATAAACTCTATAAGTATAAATGTGTTTGCTGTTGTAACAATTATATCCGATACAAAAAATACGGCGAACAGTTTAAAAAACATATCTGTAAGTTCGCTCTTTTTAAGCCGTTTTGCCAATAACATATTTATAATGTAAAAAAGTGTGCCCAGACCTGCGGCAACATACATTCCCACAGTAAAAAAGTTGGCTTTGTCCGCAAATGATTTTATGATTTTGCCCAAAAAGGAATTTGGAAAAAACACATAGAATATATGGTTTATAATTCCCAAAACCAATGTTAAAGCTATAACGGATATATAAATTCCGCGTATAGACCGAGGTGATTTGTTTTTTAACAATTTATATAAATACCCCGTTATAATTCCTCCGCAAAATGCGGTGATTGTCAGCGGAAATATGTACCCGCCGTCGGGCTTTATAACAAACCCCAAAAAATCGACCGTGGCACTTGTAATGCCACCGTACATAGGTCCAAACAACAGCGCGGGCAGTTTTGTAAAAAATCCCGATACGCCTATTCTCATTCCGGCACCGCCGCCCATATATACCATATAGCTGAAATTGCGTAAAATAAGCGCTATGGCTATAAAAAGCGCGCACTGTACCATGGTTTTTGTTTTTAATTGATTTTTACCCATAAAAAATACCCCTTTTCTACAGAGGGGCTGCTACTTTGATTTTAATAATTATAAAAAGAACGTAACAGCGGATGAAACATTGAACTCTTTTTCTCTTTTTTCTTTAAAGACTCTACTCCCATTCTTCAAAGAATGAAAATGCAATAAAAAAATTATCATTTTCGTATTCAATGCCTGCTCTGTACTTTAAGTATACCACAAACATTAAAATAATGCAAATAAAATCTAAAAAGGGTTTACAATGTATTTTTTGTAAAAAACCAACAAAATATTACAGAGGTATTGACTTATATACTTTAGTGTGGTAAAATGGTAAAGTGATAAAGCAAACGAGGTGAAATAAAAATTATGGAACATTTTCATTCGGAAAATACAGATAAACTTTTTGAAGCAATACTAACATTAAAATCGGTTGACGAGTGCTATAAATTATTTGAGGACTTATGCACAATAAAAGAAATACAGGATATGGCACAGCGTTTTGAGGTGGCGCGTATGTTAAGCGATAATAAGGTATATAACCTTATTGCAAGCGAAACGGGTGCAAGCACCGCAACAATAAGTCGTGTAAACAAGGCTCTTGTATACGGGAAGGACGGATACAAGCTTGCTATATCAAGATTGAAAAAGTAAGGGGATTGTTACTGTGAAATTTAGCGACGATGTAATAAAAAACGACGAAAAAGCCATTTTTAAACTGCGCACGCTGTATCGTAAATACGGCTACAAGCAGTACAAAATGAACAAGTTTGAAGAATATGATTTATATTTAAAAAACAAAGATTTTCTTGTGTCGGACGGTATTATAACCTTTAACGATACCAACGGAAAGCTAATGGCATTAAAACCCGATGTTACGCTGTCGATTGTAAAAAACTCGCGTGACGGAGAATTAAATAAATTGTATTACAGCGAAAATGTGTACAGGCTGTCGCACGGCACTCATTCGTTTAAAGAAATAATGCAAACGGGTCTTGAATGTATAGGCAATATAGATATTTACAATATATGCGAAGTGGTAATGCTTGCGGCGGAAAGTTTAAAAGCCATAAGCGACAATTTTGTGCTTGATATATCGCATATGGGATTTGTTTCGGCAATTTTAAATTCCGTTTGCGATGATGAGAGTGTAAAAGACACAATAATAGATTGCATAGGCAAGAAAAATCTGCACGAGATAAAAGAAATATGCAAAAATAACAATATAAATTCCAAAGCACTTGAAAAACTTGTTTCAACATATGGAAACGGCGAAA
>USKN01000226.1 GCA_900555295.1 uncultured Eubacteriales bacterium | reverse complement strand
GGTTTTTTATTTCAACAACTGCAATTATCTTATTTATAAAAACAACAACTGCAAAAAGCGCACATACATATTGCATATGCATTTTTTGCAGTTCGGTTTTAATTTTAAAAGCAAAAATCCTGCGGCTTTTCAAGTGAAATACGTCCAAGCTTTGCTGCCCTGAATTCATCGAGCAGTATATTTGCCGCACGTTCGGTATCTATATTTCCGCCCGATACAACAAAACCGCGCTTTTTGCCCAACAGTTCAAGAAGTTCGTAACCCGTAAAAGAGTCGGTATCCGTCATTTTATACCGCGCTTCAAGACATTCGGGGTAATTTGCGTTTAAATATTCCAAAAGCAAGCACGCAAGTTCTTCAATATCCATAATTTCGTCTTTAACCGCTCCGGTATATGCAAGCTTTAACCCAACAAGTTCATCATCAAATTTAGGCCACAAAATTCCCGGGGTATCCAGCAAATCAAAACCGTTTGCAAGACGTATCCATTGTTTGCCGCGTGTAACGCCGGGACGGTCACCCGTAACCGCACTTTTTTTACCCGAAAGTTTATTAATAAGCGACGATTTGCCGACATTGGGCACACCGACAATCATAAGCTTTACGGAACGGTTTACAAGTCCGCGCTGTTTATCGCGTTCTATTTTATCTGCAAGTAAACTTTTGCATTTTTCAAAAATAGCATTTAAATTTTTACCGCCAGTTGCACATACCGATACAACATCAATACCCTTATCTTTAAAATATTTTTCCCAAAGAAGCGTTGTTTTTTCATCGGCTATATCACATTTATTAAGTATTGTAAGCCGCGGTTTGCCGCCAACTATTTCATCAATTACGGGATTGCGGCTGCTCAAAGGCAAACGCGCGTCCAAAATTTCTATAACAAGGTCGATAAGCTTTATATTTTCAAGCATCATACGCTTGGTTTTCATCATATGACCCGGAAACCATTGTATATTCATCTTATAAACCTCATTAATACAGTGAGCCTATGCTTTTAAGCGGCAAAATTCTAAATTCCGCTTTGCCTATAACATTATCAACAGGCACAAGACCAACCGTTGCGTCACGGCTGTCACGGCTGTTATTACGGTTATCGCCCATTACAAATATATATCCGTCGGGAATTTTAACGGGGTATTCCATTGTTCCCGCACTCATAAGCGGCTCCGCAATATAATCTTCGTTGAGCACTTTGCCGTCTACCTTTACTGTATGGCTTTCGCCGTCAATATCAACAGTTTGACCCGCAACCGCAATTACTCTTTTTACATACGGTGTTTTGGGGCTGTTGGGCGGACGGAATATTATTATGTCACCCACATTTGGCTTATACATAAATCTGTTTGTATAAAGCACATCTCCGTGTGTAAGCGTAGGGTTCATTGACGGACCGTCAACCTTAACAAGAGTAAATATATACGTTCTTATTACAAGTGCCGCAATTATAGCTATTACAATAGAAAATGTCCAATCAAGAATTTCTTTTTTTACATTAATCGGCGCTTTTTCAGGCTGTGCTGTTTGCGTTGTAATTTCATTTTCGCCGCCGGCATTTTCATTTGAATTTACCGCGTCGTTTTTTTCAAACTCATCCATTATAAATTCCTCCCATTTAAAAATAACAAAAATTAAAAAACTATGGTGATATTGCAATCAAAATCCCCATAGTACAAATTACACATTAATTAAACAATTAAACCCGACAGATGAATATTGAATTCACCCGGTAAAATCAAGCAAACCCGCCGTTGCCGTATACAATATACGGCAACGCCGGAAACACAATTTTTACAATTAGATTTTTTCTTTAACTTTTGTTGCTTTACCAACTCTGTCACGCAGATAATAAAGCTTTGCTCTTCTAACTTTACCTCTTCTTACAACATCAATCTTTGCAATTTTAGGTGAGTTTACAGGAAATGTTCTTTCAACTCCTACACCGTAAGATACTCTTCTTACAGTAAATGTTTCGTTGATACCGCCGTGCTTTTTGGCAATTATAGTACCTTCAAAAACCTGAATTCTTTCTTTTGAACCTTCCTTAATCAACACGTGAACTTTAACAGTATCACCAATATTAAGTTGGGGAAGATCTGTTCTGATTTGATCTTGCGTTAAGTTTTTAATAATATCCATTTATATATCCTCCTGTTTCCTAAGACGTTCGTGACGTGGATTATCGACAGAGGACCGCCCGTATAGTAAATACTATAACACATATTGCATAAAAAATCAAGTATTTTTTTTATATTTTGAAATTTTATTAATTATTTACATAAATTTTGTTTTTGACAGTTGGTTTTATAAAACATTTTTAGTTTTTTAGTTTTTTTAATAATTTGGTGGCAAAGATAGGATAAAAACAAAGAAGATACAAAATGACATACCCTATAAAATACAATAAGTCCCTCGTAT
>USKN01000225.1 GCA_900555295.1 uncultured Eubacteriales bacterium | reverse complement strand
AAAAAAAATTGTTGCCGAGGATATTGTTTTTTATTTAAAATTCGGCTTGTTTGACGCAGCACAAACAGGCATTGCAACAGGCGCAATATGGACATTGCTTTACGGCTTTTTTGCGTTTTTTGAATACCGCGCAACGGTAAAATCGCACGATTTTAAAGTGGTTCCCGTATTTGAAACAAGTTTTTTTGAATTTAACGCAAGCGGCATAATTAAAGCAAAAACTGTAAATATTATCGGTATGGTATTAAAAATATACCGTAATTATAAAAAAGTAAAAAAGGAGGGTGCTTAAAAATGAGTACACCAATTGAAGGCCTTATGAGCGAGGCAATGAAAAATATTAAAGGAATGGTAGATGTAAACACCATTATAGGAGATGTTGTTACAACACCCGACGGCACAACCATTATACCCGTATCGAGGGTTGCGTTTGGATTTGGCGCGGGCGGAAGTGAGTTTGGCGCATCGGGCGATAATTCAACAAAAAACTTTGGCGGCGGCAGCGGCGCGGGAGTATCCATAAACCCCGTTGCATTTTTAGTGGTAAACGACGACCAAATAAGACTTTTGCCCGTTGATACGGCAATGACAACGGTAGACAGAATAGTAGATATTCTGCCCGAAATGGTAAGCAAATTCAATAAGTTTGTATCGGCTAAAAAGCAAAAGGGTAGTGATATGCATTACACCGACACGGCGGTTTGCGACAATACCGACACGGAAGAAAAGTAAAAAAACAAATTAAAGGCAGGTACGTTTTATGACAAAAACACTCTCGGCACTTACGCTTAATAAAGCCGCGTCTTTTTTTGCCGACGCGGGTATTAAAGTTGTGCTTGCGCTTGTACTGCTTGTTGTAGGATTTAAAGCGGTAAGCGTTGCGGCTGATATGATAGACAAAAGCAAGGCATATGCCAAAATGGACGCAAACGTAAGAGGTTTTTTAAAAAGCTTTACCGTTATTGCGCTAAAGGTATTTTTATTTATTGCCGCGGCAACTGTTGTAGGTATACCTATGACAAGTGTGATTGCCGTTTTGGGTTCATTGGGGCTTGCAATAGGGCTTGCTTTTCAGGGCAGTTTCAGCAATGTTGCGGGCGGACTTATAATACTTATTTTTAAACCGTTTAAAGTGGGCGATTTTATAGATACGCCAAGCGGGGAGGGGACGGTAAGCGATATAAGTATATTTTACACAAAGCTTACAACCCCCGACAATAAAAAAATTATTGTGCCAAACGGAAGCGTTTCCAATTCGGCACTTATAAATGTTAATTCAAACGAAATTCGTAGAGTTGATTTTAATGTGTGCGCGTCTTATGACGCTGATGTTGAGCAGGTAAAGAGCGCATTGCTTAACATTGCCGAAAGTCACCCGCTTATACTTAAAGACCCGGCGCCGCTTGCACGCCTTAACGAGCTTGCGGACAGCTCACTTAACTACGCATTTTGGGTATGGTGTAAATCAAGCGACTATTTTACGGTAAAATTTGATGTTAACGAACAAATAATAAATGTATTCGGCAATCGAAAAATAGGTATTCCCTATCCACAGGTTGACGTTCATTTATCAAAATAATATAAGGGAGCTTTTAAAATGCAATATGCAGTCAGCGATATTCACGGAAACTATGAGGCATACAAAAGCCTTTTGAGAGTAATTAACTTAAAAGAGTCGGATATTTTATACATCGTGGGCGACGTTGTGGATTACGGCGACGGCAGTATAAAAATACTTAAAGATATGATGATGCACGGCAATATTATACCCCTGCTCGGTGAGCACGAGTATATGGCATACAAGGTATTAAGACTTATGCGAAAATCGCCCGAAAAATGTATGTCCAACCCAAAAACCAAAAAAATGGCGGAAATATGGATGAAGCGCGGCGGTGAAAAAACTCTTGCCGAATTTATGAAACTTGACGATTTTGACAAAGACGATATACTTGACTTTTTTGAGGAGTTTTCGGCATACGAGGAGGTTAAAGCCGACGGTAAAAGTTTTGTTCTTGTACACGGCGGGTTTAAAGAGTTTGACCCCCAAAAACCGATGCACGAATATAAGATAAGCGAACTGCTTACGGGCAGTATTGATCCCGACAGGGAATACTTTAAAAATAAATATGTCGTGTCGGGGCATATGTCAACCGAGTTAATGTCGGGCGATTATCGCGGACAGGTTGTGGTTAAGGGCAAAAACATATTTCTTGATTGCGGATGTACGGGAAAAGAAAATATAGGCTGTTTCAGACTTGAGGACGGAAAGATTTTTTATTCCGATTTGCCCGAAGAAAAGCACGATGATTTGGATTAGACAAGTTTGAAACTTTAATTAAATGGTTTTAAAACCTTATCCGTTCCTTATTGTATGTTTGTATTTTATATAACAATGAACACAAAGAAAGGCCTCGCCTTGAGGAGAGGCTCCGCCGTAGGCG
>USKN01000224.1 GCA_900555295.1 uncultured Eubacteriales bacterium | reverse complement strand
TTGAATGTTTACTTAAATATTCACCGCAAAAAAGTTCTCTTTTTGACGGCTTAAACGGAAGGCGTACAATTACAACAGATGAATTCGCCAAAAGAAAACCAAACAATTCGCAAATACTTCATATATGCCACGATATATTAAAAAACTCACGCACAATTGCATCACTTAAAAATGAACAAATCAAAAATTCAATTAAGGCAGAGCACTTAAAACAATGGATAAAGCTTGATGTTCCGCTTTCTTTCAGCGGTACAAAAAGCACCGTATGTTTTACGGGCAGTATAACGGGCAGCAAAACGTACAATGATGTATTGGATTTAATTAAAAATGTAAGTCCCGATATATCGCCGTATATTGAGATTATTAATGCAAGAAAAGAAAAAACAGATATATTTGTAATGTGTCATATTTCCGAAAAAGATAAAATGACCAAAGCGCTTGCAGATATTAATTTTGTTTATTCGCAGTTGAGTGGCAGCAGCACCGCATCGGATATTATAAAGAATATAAACGATGAAAATGACAAATTAAATAAAAATATAGAATTTTTGGAAAACAAAATACGCTCATATGCCTCAAATATTGATGATATTAAGTTCTTTATTGATTTTCTTATAATGCGCACAGACAAATACAAGGCGATAGAAAAAATGGCGCTTACCCAAAATACCGTAATTATAACGGGGTATGTTCCTCAAATATACGCTGAATTGCTTATAAAAGAATTTGAAGAAAAATACACCGTTGCAATTACCGTTACGGTACCCGGGGCAGATGATGAGGTTCCCGTTGCACTTAAAAACAGCAAATTTTCGGAGCCTGTTGAAAGCGTTACCGAAATGTATGCTCTGCCAAACAAGCGAGATGTTGACCCAACGGGCGTAATGTCGTTTTTTTATTATTTGTTTTTCGGTATGATGCTGTCGGACGCGGGATACGGGGTATTAATGATAATAGGAACATCGCTGTGTTTAAAAAAATTCAATCTTGAAAAGAAAACGCGTAACTTTATAAAGATGTTTCAATATTGCGGTATATCAACACTTATATGGGGAGCATTATTCGGCAGTTGGTTTGGAGATTTGCCGCAAATTATAGCGTCAAATTTTTTGGGTAAAACAATTCAAACAACGGCTCTTTGGTTTGAACCGCTGAACAATCCCATAAAATTGCTTTTATTTAGCTTTTTGCTCGGTATATTGCATTTGTTTTTGGGACTTGCGGTTAATTTTAGAATAATTTGGAAAGAGGGCAGAAAATTTGATGCAGTTTGCGAGGTGCTGCCCATATATATTACAATAATAGGTGTTGCCCCCGTTGCGGCAAGTATACTCACTCATATACCGCAAATGTATATAACGGCAGGCAAATATATGCTTGTTGCGGGAGTAATACTTATTGTTTTAACTTCAGGCCGTTCGGGCAAAAATATATTTATGAGATTTTTTGGCGGTATATACGGTTTATATAACATTGCAACGGGCTATTTGGGCGATATATTGTCGTATTCGCGTTTGCTTGCTCTCGGTCTTGCAACGGGCAGTATTGCAAGTGTAATAAACCTTATTGCCACAATGCCGTCTAACGTTTATGTTAAAGCAGTTATGTTAATTGTTGTAGGTATTTCGGGTCACATTCTTAATTTAGGTATAAATGTTTTGGGTGCATATGTTCACTCTGACAGATTACAGTTTGTTGAACTGTTTTCTAAATTTTACGAAGGCGGAGGAAAACCCTTTAAGCCTTTAAATATAAATACAAACTATTATAAATTTGAAAAGGAGAATATTTATGAGTAATCTTGGTTTGGCTTTAGCAATTTTGGGGGCGGCATTTGCCGCATTATTTGCCGGCATCGGTAGTGCAAAGGGTGTAGGACTTGTAGGTGAAGCAGCAGCGGGGGTTGTAAGTCAAGATCCGTCAAAATTCAGCAAAACGCTTATTTTACAGCTTTTACCGGGTACACAGGGATTGTACGGCTTGCTTGTTGCAGTTCTTTTATTAAGCCGACTCGGAGTTTTGGGCGGCAGCATTGAGTCGCTTACAATTCCGCAGGGAATAATGTATTTTGCATCGGCACTTCCAATGGCATTCGGCGGTTTGTTTTCGGGTATAGCACAGGGCAGGTGTGCCGCATCTGGCATTGGAATTGTTGCAAAAAAGCCCGATGAAAGCGGTAAGGCAATTATTATGGCGGCAATGGTTGAAACGTACGCAATTCTTGCTCTGCTTATTTCAATTCTTATAATTTACAATATTTAACAGGTGATGTTTATGAACGGATTGGACGCAATAATTAATAAAATTAATACCGACGCGGATAATATTTGTTTGCGCATAACGCAAGACGCTCAAACAAGTGCTCAAAATATTATTGCCGTAAAAGAAAAAGAGGCAAAATCGTATACAGAAAAAGTTTTATGCGAAACGGAAAACAAAATAAATATTA
>USKN01000223.1 GCA_900555295.1 uncultured Eubacteriales bacterium | reverse complement strand
TATTTATGATAACACAAATAATTATAAGGCATATTTATTTGAAACACTTAACAGTTTAAAACCCGTAACGGATTATATTTCGTATTAAACTTACTGTTTAAATTTAAAAATATGAGTACAAGGATTTTTAAATTTAAATTAAATATTTGTTGTGTTATAATGGTCTTAAGATAAATCTTTAAAATTTTTTTAGAAAGAAGGGTCTTTATGAAAAAACGAGGTTTAAAAAAAGCAATAGGATTTTTAATAATTGTTTCTATGCTTATGTCGGCTGTTTTTACAGTTTCGGTAAGCGCAGATGATTCAAATGTGGATTTGAATGGATTGACGGACACAAAATCTATTTCTTCCAATCCCATTACGGTGTATGACGCGGATGGTAATACATCAAATCCGGCATTATCAAACAGCAAAAATTCAGCTATAAGTGACGGTGATACGTCAACCTTTGTTTATGACGGTAATGTCAGTAATACATCAAAAAGAGGATATATATTATATGATTTAGGTAAACTTGTTACCGTAAGTAAAATAAGATGTATATTCTCAGGCAGAGCTGTTGATTTTTCAATTTATGCATCGGTGGATGGAGTTGAATTTGACGAGCTGTACAGTAATATAACAGGTGTAACGGAAGGTGACCGTATGAATGATTCGGATGATACGGGTTACATTGACGTTGGAAATAAAGAATATCAATATTTTAAATTTACAAGAAAAAATGATACAACAACCATAAGACGTATAGCTGATTTTGAAGTATGGACAGTTAGCCGCAGCAATGATTATTGGGAAAATATCGATGGGAACAGCAGCTGGGGAACACGCTCGGTTATTGCGGAAAAAGAACCTACATGTTCCGGCGGTAACGGTTTGCCGGCGAAGAATATGACAAACGGCGATTGGAATGATGTTGGCGGAACTGTTGCGGGTACAACAGGTAAGTATACTTCAGCCACTTGGAATTTGCAAGGCAAGCATATTTTGGGCAAAGCAAAAATAAAATACCAATACAGGGATAGCGCAGGTAAATTAATGCTGTGCGGTTCAAATGACAACACACATTGGACAACGATTTGTGTATTTGGCGAAAATAAAGCATTAACAGATCGTGTGGCATATGAAGAGGAAATATATTTTCCGCATTTAGCTTTTCAACATGTAAAACTTGTTACAAGCAACACAGCCGGTGTATTGTTTGTTTATGAAATTGAATTATATGAAATAAATCAAATAGTACAAACAGTTAAAAGTTGTGCTTTAACCGACGGCACGGAAGGCGTAACAAATGTATATAATGCACAAAAAATTCATGCATATAAAACACCTGTTGAACCTACATATATGCCTTTAATAGATGTTGTGTTTAATGATGACGTTGATATGAGCACTGTTCAAAACGGATTAAAGCTTTATAAAGGAGATGCCGAGGTAGCCAATGCCCAAATTAACATTGCAGCAAATAAAAAGGCAAGCCTTGATATTCACAATCTTATACCTGCTTGCAGTTATGCAATAAAGACAACTCAAAATATTAAAACAACTGACGGTAAGAGCAGCCTCGAATGGGTATGCAATTTCTCAACAGGCGAAATTGCAAATGCCGCACCCGTTCCAGGAAAAATCATAAAAAATGTTGCGTTAAATAAATCGGCGGTAGGCGTAACCGATGTATATAAAAATATTACTTTAACCGACGGCATTTTGTTGGGACAAGGCAGTGTAGATATTTATCCTGCCGATAAACCTGTTATTATAGACCTTGGTAAAACATATGATATTGCCGCACAGTCGAGCCTTGGTTTAGAGACTTATTATAACAATCATATAGCATACTATGTGACGGATAGTTTACAGGCTTCAGCCACAAATTTAACAAAGAGCTTTAACGGCGAGGCAAGTATTGTGTCCGACAAAGCCGTTACAAGAGTAGAGAGCAATAATGATATTTATTTTTCAACAAAAGCTGTAAGCAATATTTCCGGGCGTTATGTATACGTTGTAAACGACAAGGGATATAAACCAAATACAAGTGAACCGTATACACGTCCAATATTTGAAGTAATGATTTACGCATATATAGATGAGGCTCAAAAGGATAAAACTGATATTAGCTTTAAATCAGAGGTTACAGACGGTAAAGTGTATGTAAAAGCAGTTTCCGATAATGCAAAAGACAAAACATTAATTATTGCACAGTACAGCGGAACAGCACTTGACGGAATAGATATAATTAATGTAAGCAAGAACTCGCAGTGTACAACCGGTTTTGAGTTTGATGCCTCCAAAAAATACAAAGCATTTTTATGGAATTCGTTTGATGATATTGAACCTGTTTTGGAAGAAATTGAATTTGACGGAAAAGAAATTATGAGTAAATTATTAAATTTAAACTAATAAAACAGATAATACAGTAATATCAAAATCAAAGTACAATATTTACATTTATCCA
>USKN01000222.1 GCA_900555295.1 uncultured Eubacteriales bacterium | reverse complement strand
TTTTGCTTAACAAAAAAGTTTAAATAAAAGTCACAGTATTCACCGTCAAAGTCATTTTCCCAAACGTAAAATATATTATCTTTTTCATACGCATATACATTATCAGCAAGAATTTTGCTGTATTTGTAAGGTGTGTTTATATCAAATACAAACAAACCGCCTTTATTTAAGTAATTCTTTACCAATGCAAACAGTTTATCCAAATCACCGTCGTCGGTTAAATAGTTAATACTGTCAAGCATACAAAGCATTGCGTCAACCGTTCCGTACAATTCAAAATCGGTAATGTCGCTGTTTATATACAGAACATTTTTACCGAGTGTTTTTTGAGAAGCAACGCACAGCATATCCTCCGAGCCGTCAACACCTATCATATCATATCCGCGCCCGTCCAATATTGAACAAATTGTTCCCGTTCCGCACGCAAGGTCACACACAAGCTTTGGCATACCGTCCATATACTTTTCAAACAGCATTTCGGCATATGTCGCTCTTTTTTCATACTCAACATCATCGGTAAGTGCGTCATATATATATGCAAAGCCTTTGTATTCCGAGTTAAAATCATTATTCATTATTTTTCCTCCGTCAACAAACACAGTCGTTTTCGGTATTTTTGTCTTTAAGTTCATTTGTGCAGAATTGTTTATATTCCATACTTTTTTTCAATGTATCTTCAATATAGCGGATAAGTGCGCCGTTTGCACCTGTTTTTTGTGAAATATCACTGTATAACGCACCCGTTTCAAGCATTTGAGCGACTTCATAGCGTTGCGCTATACCTATAATTTCACTTTCCGAAAAAATTTCGTATAACAATTGTCTGCACTGCTGTTCGTTTTTTACCGTTAAAAATGCATTTATTAATTCATCTGTAAATTTGTCTTTTTTATCAACAATACCGTTAAACATTTTTTATCCTCCGTTATATTTTGGTAAGGCGTGCAAACGATGCCATCAGCGTTCTCGTTCCCACATTATCGAAACACACCTCAAGCTGTGTATCTCCATCCTTATCAACTGCATTTACAACCAATCCTTCTCCGAATTTTTTATGTTTTACACGGTCACCCTTTTTTATACCACAAGGCTGTGCACTTTGAGCTATATTTGCGGCACTCGACATATTAAAACGGTTTATTATACTCTCTGCCGACGTTTTTTTTGGTTTACTGCCGCCCAAATTAAACGACGGAATTTTACTGTATACACCCGCACCGTCCGATATCGGCGATGTAAAAGTCTTTTTGGGCCTTAAAGCAATTTCGCTTTCGCCGTCCATTAAATTTTTTGGTATTTCATCTATAAACGGGCTCGGCATACGAGTTTCGGTTTTGCCGTACATAGTACGTGAACGTGCGCTTGTTAAATACAAAACTTTTTTTGCACGCGTTATACCAACATAGCAAAGCCGTCTTTCTTCTTCTTTGCCGCCCTCTTCCATTTCACTCATAAGACTCGGGAACAATCCGTACTCCATACCGCACATAAATACAACGGGAAATTCAAGACCTTTTGCCGAATGAAGTGTCATAAGCACAACCGCATCCTGTTCATCATCATAGTTATCAATATCCGAAACAAGACTGATATTATCCAAAAAGCCGCCGAATGAGTGCTCTTCGACATTTTCTTCATACTCCGCCGCTTTGGATTTAAGCTCATCAATATTTTCTATTCTGCCCGCCGCCTCCTGCGGATTTTCGGCAAGCAATGCCTCAACATAACCTGTTTTGTATATTATTTCATCTATAAGTTCCACAACCGATATATTGTCAATTTTTTGCGTAAGATTTGCAATCATTTCAATAAACGGTTTTATTTTTCCGCTGCTTCTGCCTATTGCGTCATCATATTCGGGATTGCACATTATTTCATACATACTTCTGCCAACGGAATGTGCAAGTGCGTATACCTTTTCAACCGTTGCAGCGCCTATTCCGCGTTTTGGAACATTAATTATTCTGCGCAAGTTCTCATCATCGTGCGGGTTATATATAACACGCAAATAAGAAAGCAAATCTTTTATTTCACGTCTGTCATAAAATCTCAACCCCGCAAGTATTCGGTACGGACAGGTAAGATTTTCTTCAAAAGAACGTGTTTGCGCATTTGTACGGTAAAGAATGGCAAAATCGGAATATTTGTATTTGCCCGCCTTAACCGAGTTTTCTATAATATTATTTATGTACGCTGCCTCCGAAATTTGGTCATCAAGAATACGAAAATGTATTTTTTCGCCGTCACCGCTGTCTGTCCACAAGTTTTTATCTTTTCTGTTGCTATTATTGGCAATAACTCCGTTTGCCGCGTCAAGTATATTTTGCGTAGAACGGTAGTTTTGTTCAAGTTTTACAGTTTCGGCATCGGGAAACTGCTTTTCAAAGTCAAGAATATTTGTTACATCCGCTCCGCGGAATTTGTAAATACTCTGGTCGTCATCACCTACAACGCATAAATTTCTTGTTTTTTGTGCAAGCATAGA
>USKN01000221.1 GCA_900555295.1 uncultured Eubacteriales bacterium | reverse complement strand
CGATATTGAACATACCGAGAGTTTTAAAACAAAATACCCGATTGATAAACTGAACATAAGGCTGGTGAACACATATGAACAAAAATAAAGCTTTTAATCCCGGTTTTATAAATAAAATACAAAAATATTGCGATAGGTATGCAATTAAACTTTCAACCGTAATATGCATTTTTTTGCTTGTTGGCGCAGGAATTATTTTGTGCTTGTGTTCAAAAGAAAAAAACGTATTGCCTAAAAACACGGTAAACACAAAAACCGATAATAATGTTCGGCAAGACGAAAATTTAACCTGCAACACACAGTTTGAAAAAGAAATATGCGATATATTAAGTGAAATTAACGGCGTGGGTAAAGTAAAAATAATGATAAGCTATTCAAATTTGTACGCTAAAAACGGCTGCAGTCCGTATTTGTCGGACAAATACGGGGCGTATAATAACGAAAATACAAACAGCGGAGGTGATGTTAAAGGGGCGGTTGTGGTAGCGGAGGGAGCGGGCGACGCACAGGTGAAATCCGATATTGTATATGCGGTTTCGGCATTGCTTGACGTACCCGTGTGTAATATTAAAGTGTATGAAAAATAAAGCTGATGAGGTGAAGTAAATAATGGTTTTAAAAAGAAAACAAATAGCAATAGGCGCAATGGTACTTTTAATAGGTGCCGCAGGTTACCTTAATTGGAATTACGGTTCAACAAACGGCGAGGTGGCATCGGTAGATAAAGACGGTGAATATGTGCCGATAGGGGAAGCGCAAATGGTTTTTTCGACAAACGAAAATAAAGAGCAAACAAGTGACAATACCGCAGTTAAGTCCGACGCGAATAAAACCGACAAACAAAAAAACAAAGATGAAGTAAATAAAAAATTCAGTATTTCACAATCCAAACTTGAACGCGACAACAGCCGCTCCGAAGAAATTGCACTGCTTAAAAGCACACTTATTACAAGCAATTCAACTGAGGAAGCAAAAACGGCCGCACAACAGAGAATACTTACCATAGCCGATGTTATGGATAAAGAAGAAAGCATTGAAAAAATGATTTCGGCAAAAGGATTGGGTGAAAGCGTTGTATATATTTCTCAAGACGCGGTAAGTGTTGTATGCGCTCAAAAAGGGCTTTCTCCGTCACAGGCGGCACAAATAAAAGAGATAGTTTTTGATTTTACTCAAAATAATAATGTAAAAATAGTTGAATTAAGTGAATAAATGTGATATAATAAGTTATATATTATTTTCCAAGGAGGAATAATTATGGCTGATTTATCAGATAACAAAACAAATGAAACGGTTGAAACAAGCGGAAACATCCGCATTTCGGACGAAGTTATAGGTACAATTGCGGCAATTGCAACGCGTGATGTTAAAGGTGTTGCAGGTCTTGGAACATCTCTTACAAGCGAAATTGCGCAAAAATTTGTAAAAAAATCATCGTCATCAAAGGGAATTAAAATTTCAACGGAAAATGATTTTGTAACAATCGATATCAGTATACAGGTTAAGTACGGTGTAGATATTCCGAGTACGGCTTGGGAAGTACAAGACAGCGTAAAAAAATCGGTTGAGGCAATGACGGGATTAACCGTTGAAAAAGTTAATGTGCATATTGTGGGTATACAAATGCAGGACGGAGATAATTTAAAAACATCCGAAACAAAAACGGAAGAAGAAAATTAGAAAAAATGGGGCGACTTGAGCCAGGGAGAAATAAAATATGCCACGGAGGAACTTATGACCAGAAGCGAAGCGAGAGATTTTACATTTAAAATAATATTTTCATATCCGTTTCACAAAGAGTTGTCACTTGATGAATATATTAACGTGGAATATGAAAACAACACAGATTTGGATATAGACAAAAACAATAAAACATACATTGAAAGCACAGCGGCCGATTGCTTTGGTAATTTGGCTTTAATAGATGAAAAAATTGCAGGCTCACTTAAAAATTGGAAGATTGAACGTATATCGGCTGTAAACAAGGCAATTTTAAGACTTGCGGTAACCGAAATACTGTACAGTGACGACGTTCCCGATAAAGTTGCGATTAATGAGGCAATTGAACTTGCAAAACCTTACGGGGATGATGAGTCGCCCGCATTTATAAACGGTGTGCTTGCAAATTTTATAAACAAAGGGTGAGTTATTATGCCCGTTATAACGGTAAGCCAACTTAATGCATACATTAAAAATAAAATTGACTCTGATACCAACCTTAAAAGCATTTGGATAAAAGGTGAAATATCAAATTTTAAACTTCACTACAGCGGACATATGTATATGACGCTCAAAGATGATGCGTCTGCAGTTAAAACCGTAATGTTTAAAAGCAGTGCGGCACATCTTAAATTTATGCCGCAAAGCGGTATGCGTGTTATTGTTTACGGCAGAGTAAGCGTGTATGAACGTGACGGAGTTTATCAGCTTTATGCCGAAAATATTATTCCCGACGGAAAAGGCGAACTGTATGCCGCATACGAACAGCTAAAAGAAAAACTTGA
>USKN01000220.1 GCA_900555295.1 uncultured Eubacteriales bacterium | reverse complement strand
TTGCACCCAATGCAAACCATATTGTTACAAAGTTGAGCGTTATAGCCTCAACCGCAAAAAGTGTAAGTGCAAGTATTATCCAAAACATATACTCCATAAAACAAACACCGCCTTTTTTTAAAAAACCTTTACAAACCGCGCATTTTGTATAACACTGTATTGTAAAGGTTCTTTTTTATCTTTTTATCTTATTTTCTCAATTCGTTTCTGCACTGTTTTAATCTGTCGTCTACCACTTTAACGTCCATTTCAACACGTTCAAGCATTTCGTCTACATACTTGTACGACGCAAGCTTAATTTCGCGGCTTTCTTTTTGCGCTTTCTGTATAATTTCGTTAGCGTTTTCATTGGCACGTTTTGTAATTTCGTGCTCGTCGATTAAAGAAACAATCTTATGCTCAACTTCTTTAATTTTTGCCTCTGCCTGTTTTTGAGCGTCCTCTTTAATTTTTTTGCTGTTGGCAACCACCTCGCGTGCGGCTTTAAGCTCTTCGGGGAGCTGCAATCTCATATCTTCAAGTATTTCGCTTACTCTTTCTTTATCTACAACTGTTTTTTTAATAAGCGGAATATCAAAGCCTTTTTCAAGCACTTCCTCCAATTCTTCTACCAAATCCAAAAACTCCATCTTATGTGACCTCCTAAATTAATCTTGCGCCGAATAAAAATAAATGTACCGGTTTTAAACTGTTATAACGGCTATTTTTCTTTTTAATTTTTATTAATGTTATTTAATATGTCGTCTATTATACAATCGGGAACCAAATCGTTTAAGTTACCGCCGTGACGTGCAACTTCTTTTACAATACTTGAACTTAAATACGAATATTTTGCGCTTGTCATCATAAACATAGTTTCAACATTTTTATTTAATTTATGGTTCATAAGCGCCATTTGAAATTCATATTCAAAGTCGGATACGGCACGCAGACCTTTTACAATAATATTTGCCTGCTTTTGTTCTATATACTCAACAAGGAGTCCCGAAAAGCTGTCTATTTCAACGTTTTCGTATTCGCTTGTAACGCGTTTTATCCACTCAATTCGCTGTTTAAGCGAAAAGGCGGGGGTTTTTGCGCTGTTTACAAGTATAGATACATACACTTTGTCAAATACTCTGCTTGCCCTTTTAATAATATCAAGATGCCCGAGAGTTATCGGATCAAAGCTTCCGGGGTAAACGGCTATATTTTTCATTGTATTGTTATGCCTCCAAAATAAGTATGTGTACTCTGCCGTAGGTTTTGTTTTTTACAACATTAAAACAATCGGGTATATCGGGCGAAAAATTTTTGTCACATTCCAAAACAATATATCCGCCGCCGCTTAACATACCGCCGTTATATATTAACTGTAAAATGGCTGTAACCTCGCCTGTTTTTCCCATTGCGTATGGCGGGTCAAGAAATATAAGGTTATAATTTTTATTGCTGTGCTGTGCCAAAAAAGCGTTATAGTCTGCCTTTACAACATACGCTTTATCCGACATACGTGTTTTTTGAAGATTTTTTTGTATAACTCCTATTGCCGCCGCGCTGCTGTCTGCAAAAGTACACATTTTTGCACCTCGGCTCAAACACTCTATACCCAGCGCACCGCTTCCGGCAAATAAATCCAAAACATTTGCGCCGGCGCATTTATTGTAAAGCATAGAAAACACGGCTTCTTTTACACGGTCAAGCGTGGGGCGCGTATCGCTGCCCGCAAGGCTTTCAAGTTTTAGTCCGCGTGTACTGCCTGAAATTACTCTCAATATTTATAACTCTCCCATACCTAATAGTACTTATTATTATATAAAATATATCGCCTTATGTCAAGTATTTGTTTTAAATACTTAAAATTACTATGCATTTTGGCAATTTACGGCACATAATTTTATTTATTTTTTATAGTGTTGTTTTGTTGCATCATTACACAAAACATAAAAAACAGGCGCGCGACAAAAAAATTCTGTTTTGTCGCACACCCGTATTACGTAAAAATCTATTTTTTGTGTTTACGATGCTTTGTGCATTGAGTTTCTTCACTGCTTGTAGTGACGATGATGACAATAAGACTGATGACGGCTGGAAGGCTATTTCTGCGACTTATACGGCAGAAACATTGAAATTGACGATGGGAGGCACTGAAGTCGCTGACCAATCTGTAAAAGTAGATGCAAGTTCGGCTGAACAGGCAACTATTACGTTGGCGAATTTGATTCCGGGTGAAGCAGAAGTCAAGATTGAAGCCAAAATGGTCAAGACAGGTGAAAGCTATGCATTGGAAGGAAGCAACACGAATGACTTGCGAACTGTCTCTGCAAAAGGAACCGTTGAAGCCGGTGTTTTGACTTTGGATGCAACTTTGAAAATAACAGCTCCTATTGCAGGTACTTGGAAATTGGCTGAAATAGCAAAAGACGAGAGTGAAACTTTTGTATCAAGTCCTGTGTCTATGGTTTGGGAAGCTGCTGAAGGCACTATGCTTGGTTTTTTACCTGTGACTTCTATTCCTAATATAGCTGAAGGTTTTGGAAGTA
>USKN01000219.1 GCA_900555295.1 uncultured Eubacteriales bacterium | reverse complement strand
GTTTGGTGATACAAGTCCGCGTGTTGCGTGCTTGTCGTCTTTTACTATACCAAATACGGGAATATCGGGAACATACTTATCCATAACTTCTTTTGCGGCAAGTACGTGTGTATATCCGCCGTCTATCAAAACCAAATCGGGCAGTTCTTTAAATGCGTCTTTTCCTTTTTTTGCTTCGCTGAAACGGCGTGTAAGCATTTCTTTCATAGAAGCGTAATCATCTTGTCCGTCAACCGTTTTAATTTTAAAATTTCTGTATCCGTCGGTATATCTTTTGCCGTCTTTAAAAGTAACCATTGCACCTACATTATCGGTACCCGATATATTTGAAATATCATATGCCTCAATGCGCATAGGGTGTCCGTTTAAATTTAAAATACGCATAAGTCCCGCAAGCGCATTGTTTATAAATCCAGCGTCGCGTGCAATTTTAAGCTCGTATTCCGACAGCTCTTTTTTTGCATTCATTTCAACCATTTTTACAAGCTTGTAATTATCGCCGATTTTAGGTGTTTTTATGTGGACCGCTTTTCCGCTTACTGATTTTAAAAAACTCTCGGTTTCTTTAAGGTCGGCAATTTCATACTGCACAAATATTTCGGACGGAATAAATGTTGCGTCCGAATAGTACTGCATAATAAAATCCGATATTATGCTTGCGTCGTCAATGTCGGCAGTGTTGTTTAAATAGTAATGTTCTTTGCCTATCATACTTCCGCCGCGCACAAAGAAAATTTCTATGCACGTTTTTCCGTTTGCGGAGTGTTTGGCTATTATATCGGTATTGTTGCCGTCGGGCGATACTATTTTTTGTTTTTTGCTTATGCTCTCTATTGCTTTAAGGCGGTCGCGGCACAGTGCCGCTTTTTCAAAATCAAGCCGCTGCGACGCGTCAAGCATTTCTTTTCTTATTTGTTTTGTAAATTTTTCAAAATCGCCGTTTAAAAAAGATATAACGTCGTTTATTATGCCGCGGTATTGTTCTTTTGTAACAAGGCCTGCACACGCACCGCTGCATTTGCCTATGTGATAATAAAGGCAGGGACGGTTTTTTGTAAACTCACCGTTAAACTGTTTGCTGCATGAACGCACCATAAACATATCCTTTATAAGCTCGCAAAGCTCACGTATTGTTTGCGAACTTAAATAAGGTCCAAAATAGCGCGCACCGTCGTTTAAAACTTTACGTGTTACAAACATACGCGGATAATCCTCATTAAGAGTTATTTTTAAAAATGGGTATGTTTTGTCGTCTTTAAGCAAAATATTATATTTTGGACTGTATTTTTTTATAAGATTATTTTCAAGCACAAAAGCTTCAAATTCGTTATCGCTTAAAATATATTCAAATGACGCAACGTGGTCTACCATAGCCTGTACTTTGGGAGGGTGATTGTGATTTTTAAAATATTGACGTACACGGTTTTTTAAAATTTTTGCCTTGCCTACATAAATAACCTCTCCGTCGGCATTTTTCATAATATAAACTCCGCTCTTTTGAGGTAATGTTCGTATTTTTTCTTCAAGGTCGAACAAAAGGTTTTCCTCCCTTTTTTAAAATTTTGAGAGCCGATACCGATATAGCTGCCGCAATAACTGCCGATGCGGCTATATCACTCGGAAAATGAACATACAGATACAAACGTGAAAATATAATTAAAACAGCCGTAATCCACGCAATAATTCCCGTTTTTTTTGATACAGCCGTAATAATTATTGCCGATATTACCGATGCCATTGTATGCCCCGACGGAAACGACATATCTTTAGGTGCATCTATAAGCAGTTTTATATTGTCAGTTTGTATAAAAGGCCGCGGGCGGGCAACTATGGGCTTTATTACAGCGCTTGTGACTGTTGCGCCTATTGCAAGGCATACAAGCATACATATGCCGTATTTGCGGTATTTTTTTATAAACAGCAAAATAATGCCGCACAAAATCCATAAAAAGCCTTTATCGGCAAGCATAGTTATTTTGGGCATAATAAAGTCAAAAAATGCGCACGAAAAATTTTGTTTTATAAAATTGAGGATTGTAAAATCAATTTGGGTTAATGCATTCATTTTATACCGTTCCTTTTAAATTAACAATAAAATAAAAAAGGGAAATTGCTAATGCAAAATCCCCATAAGAAGTTTTACTGACCATCGATTATTTCTGCCTTTGCAAGCTCGTTTAACGTTTCTACAGCCTCGTTTTCATCTGTTCCGTCAGCAACTACGGTAACAACCGTTCCACGTGTAATTCCGAGCGACAAAACACCGAGCAGACTTTTGGCATTTACCTTACGTTCGTCTTTTACAACCCAGATGCTGGATTTAAATTCATTTGCTTTTTGAATAAAAAATGTAGCAGGACGTGCGTGTAATCCAACCTGATTACGAACTATAATTTCTTTACTGACCATAATACATCTCCTCAATTTATACTGCGAAAGCAATTCGCGTTAAAATACGTATGTGAAATAATATATCTATAGCATACTAAAAAACAGAGCCAAAGTCAACCGATATTTTTAATTTTGTAAAAAATTATAATAAAATCATTTAATAAAACCTATGTTTATTACAATTCACTCATATTTTTTCACAAATATATGCGGAATAGGAAAA
>USKN01000218.1 GCA_900555295.1 uncultured Eubacteriales bacterium | reverse complement strand
AGATTGCAAAAACATCCATCGTCAGGCAATGCGTGTTCGAGTCTCGTTTGCCTAAGCATAAAGCTTAATTAAAAAACAGGTGTGAGGCAAAGTGTTTAATTTTACCGCACACCTGTTTACTTTCTCTTACCCGCTTTTTGCTGATTTATACACGGGCATTTCTATTTTTTAAATATGTGTCTATATCATTATTTATATAATTGTACCCCATAGTATGCAATACATCATAAAATTCTCTTATATAGTCAAATACACCGTAACGGGTAAAAAGTAATAAAACCTCTTTACCGGTTAAGTTTTTGTGAGATTTATAAATTTACAAACAAAATATAATAAAAGTAGATTCTTTTCTCATAAGTATATTATATTCCACTAAAATATTTTTACATTTTTTACCCTCTTGCATACAAGCTGTTAAGTCTTTTATACTTATTTTTGTCTATACCGTTTAGTTGGTCTTTGGTTACTCTGTACTGCCAATTGCCGTGAGCGTGTCCGGGAGTGTTAAGGCGCGTATCGGAGCCGTATCCCAAAATATCCTGTATTGGCATTATTACAAGCCCCGCACTGCTTTCAAACATAGTGCGTATTATGGTATCGTAGCCGTTATTCCAATCGTCCGACATATAACCGCAGTATTCCAAAAGGTGTTTTCGGTTTTTATCACCCATTTCCCACACATAACCCAAAAGCGTGTTGTTATCGTGCGTTCCCGTATATGCAACGCAGTTGTTAATATAATTATGCGGTAAATGCGGTGTATCGTTATCGCCCAAAAATGCAAACTGAAGTACTCTCATTCCGGGAAATTCACTGTATTTTACCAAATCGTATACATCTTTTGTAATATCGCCCAAATCCTCGGCAATAATCATTTTGCCGTCTGCCGTCTTTTTAATTGAATCTATAAATTTTTTGCCCGGTCCTTTTACCCACTTTCCGTCACGTGCGGTTTTTGCATTGCCCGCAACACTCCAATACGACTCAATCGCTCTGAAATGGTCTATTCTTACGCAGTCGAACATACCAAACATATGCTTTATTCTGTCGTTCCACCACTTGTAGCCGTCTTTTTCCATTTTATCCCAATCGTACAGCGGATTTCCCCAAAGCTGTCCGTCGGCGCAAAAATAATCGGGCGGTACACCCGCAACGCATTTGGGTGCATTTTTTTCGTCAAGCAAAAAATATTCTTTGTTTGCCCACACATCGGCACTGTCAAACGATACGTAAATGGGGATATCGCCTATTATTTTTATATTTTTTGAATGTGCGTAATTTAATATATCGCTCCATTGATTAAAAAATTCGTACTGAATAAACTTCCACATAAAAAGCACATCGGGGTCAATTGTAAAATTATCCCATTTTGTCCACTCTTTTTGATTGTTTGCGGTTTTATATGCCATAAAATCGCAAAACTGTTTTAAGTACGGGTTATTTTCGATAAAATTTATAATTTCATCTTTGTTGTCTGCCCTCTTTGACGCTGTCATTAAAATATCGCACCGTGTGTTATACAGCTTTTGGTATTCGCATAAGTACGGCGTATCCTGTTTATACGGTTCAAGCTCGGAGTCGGTTATATACCCTTTGTTTTTAATTATTTCCAAATCCACAAAATAAGGGTTACCGCCAAATGCCGAGTATGATTTATAAGGCGAGTTGCACTCGTCTACCATACAAAACGGCAGCACCTGCCAATACGAAAAACCGCATTCGCTTAAAAAATCAATAAATTCTTTTGCGTTTTTTCCAAAACTGCCCGTTGAATATTCACCGTACAGTGATGATATATGCATAAGTACTCCGCTTGCTCTTTTCACTTTTTTTTTCGGTTCAATCCTTTTTGAAAAAATCGGATGACGTTCCTGACTGCTGTCACAAGTAATCCATCTTCCAGTCCATGGTTCATCCATTTTGGCAGTCTCAAAAAACTGTACATCTGATTCGATTACTTCCTCTGCATCTGTTACAACAATGACCTTCCAGTAATATCTTGTATACGGCTGTATTTCAAATTCTACTCTTGTAGAGAGGCTGTCCAACTCTGTTTCACCTGTATCGTAACAGATATCTGTAAAGGTTTTATTCTTGCTGATTACAATCCTTGCATGTTTCTGTTCCTGTCCTCTGCATCCTTTCACTTTCCATGAAAAAACCAGCGGTTTCAGATAAAACCCTACAGGGTTTGTGATATGATTTGTTTTCGCTGCATAAATCTTGCCCATAATTATTCCTCATTTCCATGCTGATACTTTTTCATCCTATAATGAGCCAACTGTTTCTCCCATTACTGGCACAAAGAATTCAACTCCACGATCATCTGTTCAATCGCTTCGCCCGGAATCACACTCAGAAATGACTTCAGCGGCATCTGGGCTATAATTTCCGGAGTCACAAGCTGTACCTCCCCATCTTCTTTCTTAGGTTCTTCTCCCTGTGATAACCCCTCAAGATACTCCATCATTTTTCCTGCTGTCTTCGGGTGGCTCATTAACTCTCCCATTGTCGTGGTCATATCCACAGTGAACGGCAGCAGCACATCAGTGGTAAATGTAAGTTCTGCAGCCTCTCTGATCTCATCGCTGGCATGCCCGATCTGGATCTCATATGTACC
>USKN01000217.1 GCA_900555295.1 uncultured Eubacteriales bacterium | reverse complement strand
CATTTTAAATTAATTGTGATATATTTATTTTGCAACCAACAAAACACTTTTTTATAACGGAGGAATAAAGGATATGAAAATCAATGGCAAGAAAATTGTTGCACTTGTAAGTGCGGCAACGCTTATGTCGTCGATTACGGCATTTGCAAGCTGGGAATTCAGCGGTTATGATACTACAACCCCCGATTCCTACAACAAAATTTACAATGAGGTTATAGACGGTAAGTATACAAGTAAAACAAAGCTTGAAGCCGTTGACCCCAAAGACGTAAGCTGGAAGTTTGAAGGATATGAACTCTCATACCCTCATGCAGGTTATGAAAGACTTTATCTTGAGGGAAATGCGCAAAAAGGCATTACAAGAACGGTTGCACAATTTCCGCAATGGGACACAAGATTTAAAGACTTTATGTGGGAAGTATCGGGCGATCACCGTATTTACCAGCGTCAGCAAACAAAAATAAACAACAAATATTGGCAGTGGGATTTTGGCAAAGACGCAGCAGCCGATGAAATGGTGTTTGTACCCACAACACGTTTTGCCGACACTACAACGGAATTTAAACAGTACGGTATAGCAAACCTCGATAATAACGGAAACTATATTTTTGATGTTGCGGGTAACGTGTATAATCAGGAAAAATACACAGTATGCAGTGATTTTAATGCAATTCCCAACCCGTTTAACGTAAAACTTGACGAAAACGGAGTACCCACAAAAGACATTGCAGAGGGCGATTTTTTCCACTATGAAAATTTAAGCAGAATTAATGAGTCGGACGGAAGTTATGCCGTATCCGATTGGGAAATTGCTCAAAATATTGATATTATAGCGTCAAAATTTGTATCGGGTCCGTCATATTACGGTGAAAGCGGTGTAAAAGATGTTGCGAAAATGTACTACAACGTATATAATCCCTCTTGGATTTGGGATAATGATACGGTACGTCTTGAAAAGAGCGCCGCAATAGATTGGACAAAACCTGTTTATGAAATGGCAGAACCCCATAACTATTATCAGTATCTTATAGTAAATGGCCTTGTAATGGACGGACGTAATGATACACCAAAAATTTGGAGATATACAAACGGTAAAGCGTCACCGTCCGTTGAATGGAGATATGCATTTGTAGAAGCGGCATATCCGTACAACGTTGTTGAATATAAATTTATTCGCAACAACGACGGTAAAATGATTCAGGCATACGAAAACGGTCAGCCGGTATTCCGTTATCCCACAGGCGAGTTCGGCAACTACCACATTAAAGTAACCGATACCGAAATACAGGTTTGGGTTAAAGATGCAAAAGGCGATTATAAAATAGACAGCATAAGCCGCGTAAACGCTGATTTCGGCGGCGGCTATGCAGGATATACAAACGCTGCGGGATTTGTTGCAGACTGATAAATATTAAAGAAAAAGACTTTACGGTCTGATTCAAAGCACAAAGATAAGTCGGACTTATGACTTGTCTTTGTGCTTTTTTCGTGAAGGGATACAGATATGAAAAAAGTATTAATTACATTTTTTTCGCTTTTGTTTGCTTTGAATTTAAGGGTATATGCATATGATATGCCAAGGCACGCTCCCAATATGTATGTGAAGTGGCAATGCGCATACAAATTGATAAAGACGGGCAAAAGACAATTAATTTACAATGGATAAAGGAAAAAAATTCAAAATGGATTAAAACGGCAGCCATAAGTTATTTGGAATGTGAATTTGCATAACGAATACAACGTTAATTATGTTTGGTACGAACAACCGGATTGTAACAAAAGTATTTATGTATATGTAAGAAAATAAATAAGGTGAAAAAGTAAATTCATACGGAGGAATTTAATGAAAATTTTTAAAAAAGCATTACCTGTCCTAATTATATTTTTTATGCTGTTTTCAAGTGCCGACGCATTGTCGTTTCTTGAAAACAGGGGTACTGTAAAGGTTATTATGTACCACAGAATATGTACCGATAAAAATTGCAAGGAGCTTTATTGCATTACACCCGATGAATTTGAAAGCGATTTAAAGTATTTCAAAAACAGGGGTTACAAAAGCGCATTTGCCTCATCGCTTGCCGACCTTAACCGTAAGGGAAACAAATATGTGGTAATAACGTTTGATGACGGATATAAAAGCGATATTGAATATGCATATCCGCTCCTCGAAAAATACGGGTATTGCGCAACGTTTTTTGTGTTTGGAGAGGCTGTTGGAACAGACCGTTATATGACGGCGGACAATATAAAAACACTGTCGCAAAAAAAGTATGCAGAGATAGGCAACCATACTTATAAATTGCACACAAAAGCGCCTGCGGTATTAAACAAACTGTACAGTGACCCAAAAAGCGAAAAACTTATTTTGGACGATTTTAAAACAAATACGGAATATCTCGAAAAAATTACGGGCAAAAAAATAATAACCGCGTCATATCCCAACGGGGAATATTCGCGCAGTATCGATAAAAAGCTAAAGCTTTTGGGTTATAAAACTACATTTTCAACCGAGTATTACTCATTTACGGGTGTATATGCCGATAAACCCATAGGACGTATTACGCGCAGTAAAGGCGCTAAAATAGAGTATGTGTTTAAATAGACTAAAAGAGGGTCTGTAGCAAAATGCACAGACCGCATAAA
>USKN01000216.1 GCA_900555295.1 uncultured Eubacteriales bacterium | reverse complement strand
TGTTACGGTTTTTTTGCCGATTTGGTCTTACAGCAGTGAAAGAGGTACAATATGTTACAATCTTTCAACCGATAAACTTAAATATTATTTTTCCAATATTATAAATATAGATAATTTAATAAATATAAATTTTTTGTTTGACGGCAAATCAATATTTAACTACGAAAATTCGGAAACAATTAAACAAAGCACCGTGTACGAAACAACATCCAAATATTATTATTTAAAGTACAAATTTACTATGTCAAATGCCGAGCAAATAAAAAATATAAGATTAATAAAAACCGCTATTTGCATATTTATACTTATTATACTTATTTCGGTTTTAATATTGGCCTTTTTGCTTTCGGCAAAGGCTTATATGCCAATTTCAACGCTTATGGAGGTAACCCAATCGCCCGAATTATGGGCAAACAATCATATAATAACAAACGGTTCGCCGCAAAACGAATTGGAATACATAATTGCAAAACTGTGCAACAGCATAGATTTTTCCGGAGACAGTACCGCACGTGCCGCAATGCTTAAACGCACGCATACCGTTGCACTGCAATCGCAAGTAACGCCCCATTTTTTATACAATACTCTTGCGGCAATTAATATGGCTATTTTAGAAACGGTTGGCGACGATTGCACCCCGTCGGATATGGTGGTAACACTGTCCGATTATTTAAGATACACATTTAAAATTAACAATATTGTTATACCGCTATCAACAGAGCTGTCTTTTGCTCAAAAATATGTTGAAATAATGAAATACAGATACGGCAATAAAATATCATTTATTGTTAATCACGATACATCTCTCGATAATGCAAACGTAATAAAGCTGTCACTTCAGCCCATTATCGAAAATGCCATATATCACGGTATTATTCCGTCCGACAGCGGATGCGGCACAATAACTGTATCTGATTTTAAAAGAAAACATTCTCTTATTGTATGTGTTGAAAATACAGGCAAAATAATATCATATGATGAAATAATTAAAATAGAAAATATGTTAAACAATCCATCCGACGTATTGGACGAACATATAGGAATAATAAACGTTGACAAAAGAATTAAATACACTTTCGGAAACGGTTACGGCATAAAAGTATCGGCAACCAAAACAACTACAAAATTTGAATTATCTTTTCCTTGTAATTTGTAAATAAATATCCACCCGCATAGCAGGTTGTATTTCATTGTATAAAGAAAACCGCGCGATTATCGCATAGGGTTTTCTTTATACAAAAAATTCAGGGAGCTGTGTTATTTTTCACACAGCTCCCTGTTTTATATGCTCAAATATTGACATACATTTTTATATAATCTTCAAACAGCACCACTTTGTAATCCGTTTGTCAATACATTTTTTGTTTTTTAAATTAATTGCTTTAATCCAATATTTTTCCGTCCACAGATATGGTAACAACCTGCCACGGAATAAATTTACCGCTGTTTTTAAGTGCCTGCTTTGCCGCATATTCCAATCCGCCGCAGCACGGCACCTCCATACGCACAACAGTTACATCTTTTATATTGTTTTGCGATATAATTTGAGTTAATTTTTCGGAATAATCAATATCGTCAAGCTTTGGACAGCCTATAACGGTAACCTTACCTTTCATAAAGTTTGAATGCATATTGGCATATGCATATGCTGTGCAGTCTGCCGCAATTAAAAGTTTGGCACCGTCAAAATAAGGAGCGTTTGCCGGCACAAGCTTAATCTGGCACGGCCATTGCGCAAGCTGTGATGTTGCATCCGCATCCTCTTTTGAACTGTTGTTACTTGGTGTATTGTTCATTGTACGCATTTTCATTCCCGGGCATCCGCTGTGGTGCAAATTATCATTTTGCTTTTTCTTTTGATTTTCGGCAACCGCGTTTTCGTCATATGCCGCCGCCTCTCGCTCAATAAAAGTTATTGCGTTTGTGGGACATACGGGCAAACAGTTTCCCAACCCGTCACAGTAATCGTCACGCATAAGTTTTGCTTTGCCGTTTACCATTTCAATTGCTCCTTCAAGACACGCCGACGCACAAGCGCCGCATCCGTTGCATTTTTGTTCGTCTATTTGTATTATTTTTCTTATCATAACATTCATCTCCCGTTAAATTTTATACTCATATTTTACAGCAAAACAACAAATATGTATGTTGTTATAACAACACATACATATTTGTTGTTTATTTTTTATTTTTTATTCCAATTCAAACGCACCTGTATAAAGCTGATAGTACTTGCCCTTTTTTGCAATGAGCTCATCGTGATTGCCGCGTTCCGTAATACGTCCATGTTCAAGTACCATAATAACGTCGGAATTGCGAACGGTTGAAAGACGGTGAGCAATCACAAATACCGTTCTTCCTTTCATAAGAGCGTCCATACCCTTTTGTACCAAAAATTCGGTACGGGTATCTATTGAACTTGTTGCCTCGTCAAGTATCATCACGGGCGGGTCTGCCACCGCGGCACGCGCTATCGAAAGAAGCTGACGTTGCCCCTGCGATAAATTTGCACCGTTGCCCGTAAGATATGTGTTATATCCGTTAGGCAGACGTGTTATAAAATCGTGCGCATTTGCAAGCTTTGCCGCGCTTATGCATTCTTCGTCGGTTGCGTTGAGCTTGCCGTATCTTATATTATCCATTACCGTACCCGTAAACAAATTTGTATCCTGCAGCA
>USKN01000215.1 GCA_900555295.1 uncultured Eubacteriales bacterium | reverse complement strand
GCAGTAAAGTTTAACGCCTATTGCATTCCCGCACGGTACAACGTATTCGCTGTCTATCACTTTAACGTTTACATTTTTTACGTTAAACAGTCCCGCAAATTTTACTTGGGCGGTGTATTCGTTGTTTTCGGTATTTGTAAAATCCCCCCCGCGGTCAACTTTTCCGTTTGTGCCGGCATTTGACGCAAGAGTAAAAAAATCCGAAAAAAGTCCGGTTTTGTCGAAATTATAACGCTCGTTTTTATAAAGTACAATTTTATCGGGAATACTTGCCAAAAGATACGAAATATATCCCGTAACAAGCGAAAAAACAAATATAAAAGTATAAATTAACAAAGCGGCGCATTTTATGCTTTTTTTGCTTGTTTTTCGGTTAATTTTAAAAAAATTATCGCTTTTTTCCATTTTCTCATCTCCATTTTGTTTGCTATGGATTTAAATTAACCGTATTTATAAACAAATATGTTAGAAATATTATCAAAAACAGTGTAAAAAAACATTGTTTTTTATTTTTTTCAAAAAAATCAAAAAAAGAAACCGCAATAAATAATTTGTGCAGTTTCTTTTTTTAAATTCAAATTTTTCAGTTTCGTTTAAATTGTACGTTTTTTTCGTACTCTTTTAAATTATCGAGCCATTGTTCGTTCGGCATAATGTCGGACTTCATACAATAATAATTCCAAATATCATTTGACGGCAGTGTTTTAAACTCGTCCATAAGGGCAAGTCTGCGTGTAAAATCTTTATTGTTTTCGGCCTCTTTAATTAAATGAACAGGTTCCAGCATAGCCGCAAGCAACGCTTTTTTTACCGCTCTTGTTCCTATTGTCCAGGCTGCAATTCTGTTTATCGACGCGTCAAAATAATCGGTTCCTATAAATGCATTGTCCAAAACACCGCAGCGAACAATTTCGCGCATCATATTGTTTGTTTTTTCATCATTTAAAACCACGTGGTCGCTGTCCCATCTGATTCCGCGTGTAATATGCGCCATAAATTTGTCGGAGAAAAGCATAACTGCCGAAATTTTATCCGCAACGTTTTCTTCGCAGTGAAAATGTCCTAAATCGAGATTCATTATCGTGTTTCCTATTCCGGCGGCGCGTGCATATCCGTGATACGAGAGATAAAAATCGTTTGACCCTACGGTAAACTCTTCCATTCCGACGGCAAAAAGTTTTGGTTCAAGTGCGTCATATACAAATTCGGGCGATATTTTTTTCTTTGAAAAAATTTCGTCAAATGACTGTTTCATAAGTTTTCGGTATTTCATTCTGTCTGCCGGAATATCTTTCATTCCGTCTTGAACCCAAGTATTATACACACAAACCTGTCCCAATTCTTTGCCTATGTATTCTGCAATTTCGCGTACTGCCTGCATATGGCGTACCCAAAATGCACGTACTTCTTTGTTGGGGTTTGAAATGGTAAGACCGTCCTCGGCATATTTGTGCGAAAATGTTGTTGCATTCATATCAAGTCCCGCATTATTTTCTTTTGCCCATTTAACCCAGCCCTTAAAATGGCGCGGAGCGTATTCGTCGCGGTCAATTCCGTTTTCGTAATTTTCACCGTAACTTGAGTGTAAATTTACCTTTATTGCACCCGGAATATATGAAATTGCTTTTTCTAAATCCATTCTGTATTCTGCAGGTGTTCTCGGTCGTCCCGGATAGTTTCCCGTAACTACCAATCCGCCGCTTGCACCTGCACCCGACGGCTCAAAACCTATAATGTCATCGCCCTGCCAGCAGGGAATTGAAACGGGAATTTTATTAAATTTTTCAATTGTTTTGTCAACATCCACACCGTAAGATTCGTATATATCCTTTGCATTTTCAAATGCGTTTATAATTCTCTATTCGCTAATCATTGTATTTCCTCCAAATCGTTATATTTAATATTTTCACCCGTAAGACCGCAGTATGTATCGGGTGTTCTGTCCGTAAATTCGCCGAACGGTGCGTCGCCGTGATCATAATCGTTTGTTCCTCCAAACACAACAATAATGTCACAATCATCAATTGCATCATATCTTTCGCAAAAAGAGTTTTTGTCCCAATACTCCGTTTCGGGGCGTATTGTTTGCTGGCGCGCAATTCTTGTGCCGGCAATTCCGTAATTTTTTATATCGGCAAGGTTTGCGTTTTTTTTCAGCACGTCGGTGTATCGGTATTGACCGTCCGATGTTCCAACACCCTCGGTTATACTGTCGCCCAAAAATGCTATGGTTTTTCCTTCTAAAATCATTTTTATCACCTTTCAAATCAGTATTTTTAGTTAATGATATATCATAAATTAAAGTCTGTAAATGAACTATGTTATTATTATATAGAACAATATTACTTTTTTGTCCGAGAACAGATAATTTTAAAAAACGGCACATTTAACGATTTTTATGCCTGACGTATGTTGTATTTTACCAAAAAATAAGCTGTTTTTACCGATTATATATAGATTTTTACGGTTTTTGCCGTAAATTACCATTAATTTAGCACAAATATTTCGGAAATTTTATTAAAAAATATGTGAAATAGCCTTGATATTTCTTAAAAAAGATTGTATAATAGTGTTATATTAATAAATGAAAGAAAAAATAAGGTTTTTAAATAAGATTTTAAAATTATAACACAGTAAGTTTGGGAGTTTAAGTATGGCATTATTCAAAAGCAAAAAAATGTATATAAAAA
>USKN01000214.1 GCA_900555295.1 uncultured Eubacteriales bacterium | reverse complement strand
GCCAAAAATCATTTGTTTTAAAAAAGTATATAAAATTGTCAAGACCTACCCATTCGCTTTTTAATATTCCCAAGTCGTATCTGTAATTTTTAAATGCAATTATAACTCCAAACATAGGAATATAGTTAAACACCACTACAAACAAAACGGGAAGCAAAACCAAAGATATAAGCTGCCACTGCTTTGCATTTAGCTTTTTTCTCCTTGTAACCGTGTTGTTTTGTCTTTTTGCTTTAATTGTTTTTTCCATTATCTTACCTTCTTCCAATATAGTCAACATAAGTATATCATAGCATTACAAAGCATTTTAATTCTCTATTTGGTGTTCTTTGTACTCTAAATTTGTATAATAAAAATGCCACTCGATTTTTGATTTTTTTATGATATAATGTAATTAAACGGGAGGATTTGTATATGTATAATATAATTATTATTGATGATGAAATCTCTGCGGCAAACGAACTTGCAGAGCTTATTGATTACAGCAAATACGGTTTTAACATATTAAATTGCTTTGATGATCCAAAATCCGCAATAGCATATTTAAGTACCAATCCCGTTGATGTTATTATGAGCGATATTAAAATGTCCGACATCAGCGGTATTGACGTGTTAAAAACCGTAAACAGTCAATACCCATATATAAAAGTGGTTTTAATAAGTGCATACCGCGATTTTGACTATGCAAAATATGCCGTATCGTATAATGCGTTTGAATATATAACAAAACCGATATTTTTTGACGAATATATTAATACGTTAAAAAGACTTAAACAAGAACTTGACAACCAAAACGCATATAATACAAATGCAAAACAAGACCCTCTTTTAATAGAAGAAGCATTCAGCGACTATTTTAACGACATAATATCCGAAAATGTGTTTGAAGAAAAATTGGAACGTTATAATTGTTCATTTGATATTGCAAATTCTCAATGTTGTTTGGCAGAACTTAAAATAAACAATATAGACACATATATAAACAATGTTTGGGCACACGGTTTTGACCGGCTTTTAACGGCAATAAAAAACATTATTCCGTCCGCAATTTATAATTGTCAATATTTTACACTTGCAGCCAACAGCAGAATAAATATAATAATTATAAACCACGGAAACGATTTTAAAAAAAGTTTATCGGATTTTTATGCATATATAAAAAACGAATTGCAATCCATACTCTATTTGGACGCGGAAATAGTTGAGTTATATCAATGTCAATCACTAAAATTACTTAAAGGTAAAAATCCGAATTCAACAAAATATCTTGTAAATACGATTATGTCATATATAATCAACAACGACTTTAATAAGATAAACGAATTAAGAGATCACTTTTTTGCAACGGCTTCATTTGACGAACAATGTGATTTATGTCTTCAGCTTGCCGAATCGATAAAACAAAACAAACTCGAAAAAATATTCGGAAACACATTAACCGATATAGGTGTAAGAACAGTATCAAACACATCAACTCTTATAATGTATTTTGATGAAATAATAAATTCATATCAAAAACACAAAAACGGAAAAAACTTTGAAAAATCAATTATTTTAGAAGCAATTCGTTATGTAAACGAGAATTACAAAAATGAAATTACATTATCGTCCATTTCAAATCACGTTATGCTTAATTCATCATATTTCAGCCACTTTTTTAAAACGCAAACGGGAGAATGTTTTTCGGATTATTTAATTAAAGTAAGAATGGAACACGCAAAACAACTTTTAAACAATAATCCCGGTATAAAAATTCACGCCGTATGTGAAAGTGTGGGATATAAAAGTCAGCCGTATTTCTATAAGGCATTTCAGGCATATACGGGATATTCACCTGCAGAATACCGCAAACGCAAGGAGTAAATTATATGAATTACAAATACATATTTAATATTATAAAAAATTACAAATGGCAAAGTTTGTTTTTTAAGTATTGGAAAATGCTTTTAATTGTATTTGCAATTCCCGTTGTTGTATTCTTTTCCGTATTTTCAAAATACTACACCTCATATCAGCAAAACGAATTTAACCAATCGTTTATAGCCTCATCGCTTAAAAGCAAATACGATTTTAATTTAATATCAAACAACTGCGACAATTTTTATACAACTGTAATGAACGACGACAACACATTAAAATTTTTAAATCAATTAAATCCCGAACCTACAAACATAGATAAGTACGCGTTATTTACAACGGTTTTAAAACAATATCAACAGTTTACGGCAAGTAATCCTTATATCGACTCTGTTATGCTGTACAATGTAAAAAACGACTATGTTCTGTCAACAAAAGCGTAAAATTACAGAGATAAAGTTTTACAAAAAGATATTATTGACAAAATAATCGATAACAAAAAATGCCGTACATTTGTATCACAAATAACTGAAGATGGTAAAAAAGAAAACATAATTACGGTTGCATACGACATATGCCTTAACTATTACGACCGTGCCGACGGTATTTTAATAATAAATATTAACTGTAATGCTTTATCCGATAATATTTCAACAGGATACATATATGAAGATATTTTTCTCATCTCTCAAAACGGAGATATTTTAAATTCATATTCCGACATATCCCAAAAAGAGCTTGATAAATTCCGCAATATTTATTTAAATCATAAAGACAAAATATCATCATCTTCTTATTTTTTGCAAAAAGCAAAAAACGCCATCCTGTGTTATGCGCCCATAAA
>USKN01000213.1 GCA_900555295.1 uncultured Eubacteriales bacterium | reverse complement strand
ATCTCATCGATATCTTTTCTGAGTTCTTCCGGATAAAGATCCGGTGCTCCTTTTTTGTGGAACGGTTTAAAATCTACTTCAAAATAATTGGTAAGCCAGGTGTAATCGTTATTTACAACTTTTCCTGTCTTTGTATCGATCAGAGCCGGTACCGTTGTTCTTCCTGTGTAATCATCATCAGCTTTGTAATAAGCTTCACTTAAGAACTGGATTCCAAGGACCGGATCGATATGATCTTTGTCGTATACGAATTCCCATCCAAGATTCTTCTCATGCTTTGCATGATCAACCATGTTGACACTGATTGCATCTTCCAGTCCAAGAAGTTCTCTTACGATCGAAGCTCTGTTAGACCAGTGGCAAAGCTTTGCCCATACCAGATGGTATCTGCCTTTTTCTACCGGATTTTTTCCTTCTCCAAATCCTTCTGTAAAATGATTTGGCTGGCGGACAAAATATCCATTCTCATCTATCTCCGATACAACTTCCTGCGGACGTACACGGATCTTTCTTCCATTTACTACTTCATAATCAAATTCTGCCATTATTTCTTCCTCCGTTCATATTTATCAGTACTGGTTATTTTGTATAACCTTTATTTCCTATCAATTTAGTTGGTATAATATCATCTATTACCTACTAAGTCAATAGGTTATTTTATTTTTTTGTTTTTACATTTAATAAATGGAAAAATTATACAACTATTAAAAGAGGTGAATTATGTATGAACTATCCGCTTAAACTTGAAGAACACGATATTTCTTTTTTTAAGGAAACATCCGTCCTTAATATATCGCAAGGGCAAAACACAAAAGCATACACACATTTTCTGCACCCGTACTTTCGCACACTGCCTATGCATTCGCACAATTATTACGAACTTAATATTATTACAAAGGGCAACGGTATGCATTATATAGGTAACCATATTTACCCCGCCACAGTGGGAAACGCTTATATATTACCACCAAATATGCGGCACGGGTACTACAGCGATGAGGATTTTTCGATATTTCATCTTGTAATAAGCAATTTGTTTTTGCATACTTATTCCGATGAACTTCGTCCGCTTGACGGGTATTCGTTTTTATTTGAAATTGAACCGATATTAAGGTACGACTCAAACATTAACGCACTGCTTAAAATAGATGACAGCGCTTATTCGTATATAGAAAACATAACAAACAGGCTAATTTACTATGACAAGGAAGAAGTATCAAACAAAATAATGCTTAAAAATACTCTTTCACTTAATTTAATTGCCGAAATATGCACAGTTGCCGCCGATATAAACAAGGAAAAAACGCAAAATATGTCTTTGAGCGAAGACGGATATGTATACCCCATTACAAAGGCTATGATGTATATCTCCGAAAACTATGCAAAAAAAATATCTTTTAATTATGTGGCTGAATTGGTTGGTATGTCTTATCCCACATTTTACCGTAGTTTTATAAAAATAAACAAAATGCCTCCTGCAATTTTTTTAAAACACTACAGAGTAAAAAAATCGCTTGAGCTGCTCACATACAGCGATTTAAGCATTGCTCAAATCGCGATGGACTGTGGGTTTTATGATTCGTCGCATTTTATTAAATCGTTTACGTCAATAAAAAACACATCTCCAAACGATTACAGACGGGTAACAAAAAAAGAATAGCAAAAAAACGTTGGCTTGGGCTTGAGGAAGTTGAATGCGCACCTTATATGTTTAGGCAGATGTTGCAATTTCCGCACACGCATTGCCTAACCTACCTTTACCCTACTATGCAAACATTTGCAATATATTAGGGCAATATTTATTATTGATTTTATTTATCTAAAGTTATATTATTTAACTATAATAAATATTGGAGGAATTGGTTATGAAATTAGCTGCACAATTATTTACAATAAGAGAATTTACAAAAACACCCGAGGATATATACAAATCATTTAAAAAAATACGCGATATTGGGTATGATTATATTCAGGTAAGCGCATTCGGCAAAATTGAACCCGAACAGCTCAAAGAATATGCCGATGAATTTAATCTTAAAATATGTGCTACCCACACACCTTATGACAGAATTTTAAACGATACCGAAAAAGTAATTACCGAGCACAAGCTTTGGAACTGCGATTACATAGGTTTAGGCTCTATGCCGCCGGAATACAGATGCACAAAAGAAGGCTGCGACGCGTTTTTAAAAGAAGTTGCTCCCGCTGTTGACAAAATTTACGATGCTGGGCTTAAATTTATGTATCACAACCATAATTTTGAATTTAACAAGATTGACGGCAATTTAAATACACTTGAGTATTTTTCCGAAAAGACAGACGAAAACAAATTTGGTTTTCTTGCGGATTTTTATTGGATACAGGCAGGTGGGCTTACACCCGTCGAATTTATAAACAAATATGCCAAACGCCTTGATGTTGTACATTTTAAAGATTTAAAAGTAATAGAGTCAACAACCATTACAATGTGCGAAATATTCAGCGGCAATATGGATTATCAAAAAATTTATGACGAATGCAAAAAATGCGGTGTTAAATACGTTGCAATAGAACAGGACAGATGCCCGGGCGACCCGTTTGACAGCCTCAAAATAAGCTATGATAACATAAAAGCACATAATATGTTTTAAAAATTAAATAACAATAAATAAAGGCGGTAATCAATTAAGTTTGATTATCGTTTTTTTGTTTTAGGCAAGAGGGCGTTGAACACGCATTGCCCGACGCCGGATGTTTTTCACAATCTTTCAGCTTGTCGG
>USKN01000212.1 GCA_900555295.1 uncultured Eubacteriales bacterium | reverse complement strand
CTCCGCTTGCGGTTATACCGTTATTTGCCATACAATCGGCAAATTTGGCATACTCATCCACTGTTGTGGTAAGTCCTGCACCGCCGCTTTCGTATTCGCTGCCAAGCTGAAACTCAACATCTTTGCCGTTGTTTACCACATATCCGTTTTCATAGGTTTGTGTACTTTGATTTTTAATTAAATCATCGCCTGTGTTTTTACCCACAAATTTATATTGATTTACCATAATGTCTTTAATACCATCTCGGCTGTAATAAACTTTTTTTATTCCTATCGGTTCAAAAATATTTTTCTTCATATATTCGCTGAATTTCATTCCGGATACCGCTTCCACAACTCCAGCAAGGCAATCGTGGCACAGGCTGTACTGCCAATGTGTACCCGGTTCAAACGAAAGATAGTCTTTTGCAAAATGTTTAACCGTTTCAAGCGTCGGCATTCTGCCGTTTGTTTTGGCAAAACACTCTTTTATGCCATCGCTTTTTAAATTGTATGTAAAGCCTGCCGTCATAGAAAATAAATGCCGAATTGTAATATGGTTTTTTGCCTTTTGCACATTGCCGGCTTTATCTTTAACATACATATCCCTAAACTCGGGTATTATATCATAAAGCGGTGTATCAAGAGTGTAAAACCCTCTTTCCAAAAGCTGTGCCGCCGCCGTAACGGTTGAAACTTTTGTACATGAATAAATATTTATTAAATCATCTGTATCAAACGGTTTTTTACTTTCAATATCCGAATAGCCTGATGAATAAGAAAAAATTTTATTACCCTTATAGTATACGCATATTGCATTGCCGGGTATAATCCAATCCGTTAATGACTTCATACAGTTTTTTATTATTTCAAAATTCATTGTGTACCCCCTGTACTCGTTTTAAAAAAGTGAAAAAACGTAAAGGCATTTAATTTAAATAAAATGCCTTTACGTTTAAATTTGTTTTTTTACCTTAAATGACGTCATACATAACGCCTCCGATATTTATGTATATTTTTTATATAGATAATATACCATATATCGGCATTAAAGTCAAGGATTTGCGATATAATTGTTACATTATATAAAACTCAAAATCAAATTCCTTATCATTTAAGCGGTATTTATCCAAAAGCTGCGGACCGCAGCTTGCCGAACCTATACCCGATACCTTGTAATCTATACGAACATTTGTATATCCGTTAGGTATAATTTCGTTTGTATGAAGCGCCTGCGTTAATGCCTCCGATGTATATTGCGAAACGTTAAATTCAAACTCACCGTCTGTTTTAAAGGTTAAACCGCTGTTAAATTTTAAGTATTTGGTTTTAATATGATTGCCGTGTTCCTGCGGCATTACGTAATTTACGTACTCCGATTTTGCATTGCTTGAATACAAACCGATTTTTGAGTTATGGCACATATCAACATAACTTTCTCTTTCACCCATTCCAAAATACTCAAATCCCTCGTTTGAATTTGGCAAAGTAAATTCAAATCCAAATCTTGGCAAATAAATATTAAGCTCGTCACGTAATTTTGCGTGCAATGATACTTTTATTTCGCCGTCATCAAAAAATTCATACTCACAATCAAAATATAAATACGGCATTCTTGCAACACCCGCAAGTGAGCCTTTAACACTGATTTTGTTACCGTTTAACCTGCAATCATATATTTTTTCAAACTGTCTGTTTAAATTTTCGCCCGATGTGTTGTCATCAAACATATAACCCCACGTCATACGCACATGCCGGTCGTTGTCTGTAGGCGCGCGCCACGCCGTAAGCTTTGTAAGCTGTGCAATTTGCTGTTTTCCGTCTTTTACAATACTTTCAAACATAGCATAATGTTTGTTAAAAATATAGCTGTAATTGTTTCCGTTTACATATACTCTTAAATCATCCTGAATAATTTTGCAATTTGGTTTGCTTACCGATATTTTTTCGGTGTCAACGTTTAAATCAAGCTGTTTCATACCTATTTCGTGTCCGTTATCATCGGTAAGTGAAACATTAATATATGCACCCCATTTACAGCTTTGCGGTATTTTAAACGATAGGTCAAAACTTTTCTTTTCGTGCGGGTTTATATCGGCATTTATTTCGCATTGGTCGGAAATTTCACCGTCAATACTTAATGAAAGCAATACCCTGTAATTATTAAGATTTGTAAAATCATATAAATTTTCAATTTCAATTTTGCCGTTTTTTAATACACAGTCAAACCCCTGATATACATATTTAGCCTCGTATGAACCTGCCTTAAATGTTCTGTCAGAAAACACAAGTCCGTCACAGCAAAAGTTTTTATCATTTGTAAGTTCGTCAAAATCGCCGCCATATTTTTGAATACCGTCAACTACATAAGTATGGTCTGCCCATTCCCAAATACAGCCGCCTATTACATTGGGGTAATATCAATTGACGCAAAAAGCGCGTTTCTTATACGCGGAAAATAATGCGGTCCCTGCGGATTTAACATATGATGCGCGTAAAATGCCGAATACCCCGAGGTGTTATCAATAATTACCGCGCCTCCGGCAGCACCGCACCATCCAAACTCGCCCAAAGGCGATACAGAACTGCCGATTGACTTATCAATTAAAGTTCTTACACCCAGCCCGTAACCGTAACCTTTGTAATGTGCACAATTAAAATCAGTTAAACTTTCACCGCTTAATTGATTAATTTTCATAAGCTCAATTGTGCCTTTGGATATAATTCTTTCTCCGCTTGCGGTTATACCGTTATTTGCCATACAATCGGCAAATTTGGCATACTC
>USKN01000211.1 GCA_900555295.1 uncultured Eubacteriales bacterium | reverse complement strand
ACAAAGGCACATCTAAGCGACGGATATGCATAAGCCGTTATATGCAACTGCGGCGGCAGTTTCGTCGCAAGATGATTCAATTCCAAGTATTAAAGCCAATTTTATTCCTCCGTATATTATTTAAAACCATATATCTAATTAATGCTTTTTTTCATATTTATTGCACTTTCAGATGTGTCGGTATAATAATTCTTTCTTGTTCCTATTTTTAAAAATCCGCTTTTGGTGTATAAATTTAATGCAGGTTTATTATGCTCGCGCACTTCAAGATAAATTGCGTTTATATTGTTCAATGAGCAAAATTTAAAAATACAATTTAAAAGATTTTGAGCTATACCGTTACCTCTGTATTGAGGTTTAACCGCAATATTTGTTATTTCGGCTTCACCGCACACATATGTCATACCGCAAAAGCCAACCACTTCATTGTTAAAAAAAGCTGCTATGTAATAAGTGTTATTTTTATTAATATCACATTCAAGTGCATTTTTGCTCCAGCCATCCGGTATACACAAACGTTCTGTTTCGTATATACCGTCAAAAATGTCTTTTTGTATTTTGTCGGAATATATAATTTTGCCCGCAAAACTATTCAATTTCATAATCCTCTTTTAAACGGTTTATAAGCTCGGTTATATTATCCTTAAGGTCTTTTGCGCAAAAATTGTATACAACCTGGCTTTTGCCAAATGGGTCGGAAATATCGGTTTTGCTGTCTGCAGCATATTCGAGCAATGTAGCAATTTTATACTTACTTTCTTTATAATAACTTTGAAGTGTTTCTTTTTGCATTTGAGTCATTGTAAGTACGAGTTCCGATGTTTTTATATCATCTGAAGAAATTTGCCTTGATATATGTTTTGTGTTCATAATACCCAATGATTTAAGCGCTTCATCGGCTTTTGGATTTATGCTTTCTTCGGCATACACACTTAACCCTCTTGATATAGCCTTAAACGGAAAATTTTTATGCTTTTGAGCCAAATAATTAAAAATTGCTTCCGACATAGGACTTCTGCACGTATTACCTGTGCAAACAAAAAGTATTTTCATTGCACATACCCCCTTACAAAGTTATTATATTAAACCCTGCCGATTTATAAAGTCTGTTTTTAACTGCGGCACCTATGCCGCCCTCTGTGCTGAATTCGGCATAAATAGTTTTTATACTGTGTTCATCAAATACTCGCAAATTCGTAAAAAGATTTTTTGCATATTGTTTCATATCACATCCTGCATTAATTACAAAACCCGCATTGTTATATTTATATTCGCCGTATGTAAGCACACCTACGGTTTTATCGGTATGCGCATTTATATATGCACGTACTTTGTCTTTTTCACCCTCAACAACAATTACATCTGCCTTGGGAGAATAATGAGTATATTTCATACCGGGACATTTAGGTTTTTCGTTATCTTTTAAAACAACGGATGCAACAATGGTTTTTGGCTCAATTTCTTTTAACATTTCTATTGTAACCGCACCCGGTCGTAAAACCGCAGGAATATCACCGCTTACGTCAACAATTGTTGATTCAAGCCCTATTTCGCTTCCGTCACCGTCTATAATATAATCTACTCTGCCGTACATATCGTCTACAACGTGTCGGCACACCGTGGGGCTGGGACTGCCCGATAAATTTGCTGACGGTGCCGCAATAAAAACTCCGCTCAAATCAATAAAACGGTTTGCGGTTTTATTTGACGGCATTCTTACGGCAACCGTATCAAGACCTGCCGTAACCTTATCTATAACATTTGGCTGTTTTTTAAAAATAAGTGTAAGAGGCCCCGGCCAAAATACGTCGATAAACTTTTTTGCACATTCCGAAACTTCACGCGCAAGTTTATATACATCTTGTTTGTGAGCAATATGTACAATAAGCGGATTATCACTCGGTCTGCCTTTTGCTTTATATATTTTTTCTATTGCGGCGGCATTTGAACTGTCTGCTCCCAATCCGTAAACCGTTTCGGTGGGAAACACAACCAATCCGCCGGATTTTAGTGCTTTTGCCGCACCGTCCAAATCTGACGGTTTAACTATTTTGGTCATATAAAATCTTCCTCTTTATTTATATATTGGCGGCTTTTAATTTTTCGCTTTGGTCACAGGTAATAAGTGCGTCTATTATTTCATCCAAATCTCCGTTGAGCACCGCCTCGAGTTTATGAAGTGTAAGCCCTATTCTGTGGTCGGTAACTCTGCCCTGCGGATAATTGTATGTTCTTATTCTTTCACTTCTGTCACCCGTTCCTACTTGGCTTTTACGTTCGGCAGAAATTGCGTCGTTTTGCTCCTGCAAAAACTTATCGTAAATTCTTGAACGAAGTATTTTCATTGCTTTATCTTTGTTTTTGTGCTGCGATTTTTCATCCTGACACGAAACAACAATACCTGTAGGTATATGTGTTATTCTTACCGCGGAGTCGGTTGTATTTACACATTGTCCTCCAGGCCCGCCGGCTCTGAAAACATCAATACGTAAATCGTTTGGATTTATATCTACCTCAACATCTTCAACTTCGGGCAACACGGCAACGGTTACCGTTGATGTATGTATTCTTCCGCCCGACTCGGTTGACGGTATTCTTTGCACTCTGTGTACACCGCTTTCAAATTTAAGACGGCTGTAAGCTTTTTCGCCTTTAATGGAAAACGAAACTTCTTTATATCCGCCTATATCTGTTTCGTTGGCACTTAACATTTCAACTTTCCAACGTTTTGTTTCGGCATACATTGAGTACATACGCAAAAGGTCAGCCGCAAAAAGAG
>USKN01000210.1 GCA_900555295.1 uncultured Eubacteriales bacterium | reverse complement strand
CTTTTTTTAAATTGTGCTTTTATCAGTATTTGCTCTCACTCTTGCCTGATGTTTATATTATTGCGGAGCATTTTTATTTTATTTGTACCATTTTATTTTACAACTTATTGTTTGCGGCAATATATTAAAATGCATTGTTATTATTCATAAATCAAACGGTATACATTGTGCATTATACACCGTTAATTTTAAAAATGTGACAATATTGTTAAAAATTTAACCGTTTGTATTGACTTATTTTATCTAAAAGAATATAATATAATAGTTACAGTAAATTAGTTTGCTGAACATAATTATTTTATATTTATTTTAAAAATCAGGAGGAGATTATTAATGAACAGAGTTTACAATTTTTCGGCAGGCCCGTCAGTATTGCCGCTGGAGGTACTCGAAAAAGCTCAAAGCGAGCTTGTGTGTTATAAAAACACCGGAATGTCGGTAATGGAGATGAGCCATCGATCTTCCTCCTATCAGGAAATAATCGATGAGTGCGAGGCCCTTTTAAGAGAACTTTTAAATATAGGCGATAATTATAAAGTGTTATTTTTACAGGGCGGTGCGTCAAGCCAATTTGCTATGGTTCCGCTTAATCTGTACGGCGAGGGTAAAAAAGCCGATTACGTACTTACGGGTCTTTGGTCAAAAAAAGCTGCCAAAGAGGCTGCAAGATACGGTGATGTTAAAATAATTGCGTCATCGGAAGATAAGGTATTTAATTATATACCCAAACTTAATCCGGCAGATTTCAGAAAAGACGCGTCATATTTTCATATTACTCACAATAACACAATTTACGGCACACGCTGGTCCGAAATTCCCGATACGGGTGATGTTCCTTTGGTTGCCGATATGTCATCGTCAATCCTCTCGCAGGAGATAGATGTAAATAAATTCGGCATTATATATGCCGGCGCTCAAAAAAATATGGGCCCTGCAGGTCTTACGGTTGCAATTGTAAGAGACGACCTTATAGGCAACGCTCTTGATATTACGCCTACTATGTTTAATTACGAAACACACGCAAACAACGGTTCTATGTTTAATACACCGCCTACATACGCAATTTATATTTGTAAGCTTGTATGCGAATGGATTAAAGACAATGGCGGCATCAAAGAAATGCAAAAAATTAACGAACAAAAAGCCGCAATTCTTTATGATTATCTCGATTCATCGGCAATGTTTAACGCAACCGTTGCAAACAAATGCGACAGATCTATGATGAACGTTCCGTTTGTAACGGGTGATGACGAACTTAACGCTAAATTTGTAAAAGAAGCAACAGCGGCAGGTTTTGTAAACCTTAAAGGCCACAGAACCGTTGGCGGTATGAGAGCAAGTATTTATAACGCTATGCCTGTTGACGGCGTAAAAGCGCTTGTTGAATTTATGAAGAAATTTGAAACAGAAAATAAATAAGTATAATAAGGAGCTAAAAAAGCTATGTATGAGGTTTTAACTTTAAATAAAATAGCAAAATGCGGTATAGACGCACTTGATAAAGATTTATTTAACGTATCGGACGATTGCAAAAATCCCGATGCTGTAATATTAAGAAGTTTCAGTATGCACGATATGGAACTTCCCGATTCGCTTAAAGCCGTAGCAAGAGCAGGTGCGGGAGTTAATAATATTCCAATCGACAAATGCAGCGAAAAAGGTATTGTTGTGTTTAATACACCCGGCGCAAATGCAAACGCTGTTGCAGAGCTTACCGTTGCGGGTCTTTTGCTTGCGTCAAGAAAAATTGTTGACGGTATTGAATGGACAAAAACTCTTAAAGGTGAGGGCGACGCTGTAGGTAAATTGGTAGAAAAAGGCAAGAGTGCATATGCAGGTCCCGAAATCAAGGGTAAAAAACTCGGAGTTATAGGCCTTGGTGCAATAGGCGTTATGGTTGCAAATATTGCCAGTGCTTTGGGAATGGACGTTGAGGGATATGACCCGTATATTTCGGTTGACGCGGCTTGGGGACTTTCACGTCACGTTAAGAAATCATCGGACGTTAAAATGATGGTTTCAAGATGCGATTATATTACAATGCATCTCCCGCTTAACGACGCAACCAAAAATATGATAAACGACGAAATGTTTGACTGTATGAATGACGGTACACGTCTTTTAAACTTTGCACGCGGCGGTCTTATAGATACAGACGCACTTAAACGTGCTTTAGACAGCGGTAAAATAGCTTGCTATGTAACAGATTTTCCGAGTGAGGAAACATTGGGACTTAAAAACACAATAAACATTCCGCATCTTGGTGCGTCAACTCCCGAATCGGAAGACAACTGTGCTAAAATGGCCGCAAAAGAAATGAACGACTTTATTAAATACGGCAACATTAAAAATTCGGTTAATTTCCCCGAATGTGAACTTGCTGTTGAAAGCAAATACAGAGTAACGCTTGCACACAAAAACGTACCCAATATGCTTTCAAAAATTTCGGTTATTTTCTCCGATGAAAACATTAACATTGTAAATATGCTCAATAAGAGCAAAAAAGATTATGCGTACACAATTGTAGATATCGACAGTTTACCTACGGATATTGCCGAAAAGCTTTCGGCAATCGATGAAGTATGCAAGGTAAGAGTTATTGAATTTTAATAAAACTAATGTATAACTTTAAAAGTGTGTGCGGCAAAATGTTTTTTATTTTGCCGGCGCACACTTTTTTAACTTTTAAAAACAAGAGGGTGTAGAAAAACGCTTTCGTTTTGCTACACCCTCTTTTAGGGGCTTTAGAAAAATAGTGCTTGGTCTGTGCATTTTGCTACAGGTCCCT
>USKN01000209.1 GCA_900555295.1 uncultured Eubacteriales bacterium | reverse complement strand
TCGACCGTCCGCTTGACTTTGACTCCGTTAAATCACTCGACGCGATCATGGGTTCCGGCGGTCTGGTAGTTATGGATGAAAATACCTGTATGGTTGAGGTTGCCAGATTCTTTATGAACTTTACACAGCGTGAGAGCTGTGGTAAATGCGTTCCGTGTCGTGAAGGAACAAAGCGTATGTTGGAGATTCTCGAGAGAATCGTAGATGGTAAAGGTGAAATGTCAGACCTTGATGAACTGGAAGAGCTTGCTACTATGGTACAGAGCATGGCTCTCTGCGGACTTGGTAAGAGTGCACCACTTCCGGTTATCAGTACTCTGAAACGCTTCCGTGATGAATACGAGGAACATATTAAGGATAAGAAATGCCGTGCAAAAGTCTGTACAGCACTTCGTAAATTCCACATTAATCCGGAATTCTGTATTGGCTGCGGTAAGTGCGCGAAGAACTGCCCGGCAGGTGCAATCAGCGGAAAGATCAAATCTCCGTATCACATCAACAATGACGTATGTATCAAATGCGGTTCCTGTAAAGATAACTGTAACTTTGATGCGGTTTATGTGGAAGCATAGGAAGGAGGCTGAATTATGGGTACAATGACAATTGACGGTAGAAAAGTTGAATTTACCGATGAAAAAAACGTCCTGACCGTTATCCGTAACGCAGGCATTGATATTCCGACACTGTGCTATCATTCAGAGATTTCACCCAATGAAGCATTTTCATTCTGTGATCAGGAACTCAGCCCCCTCCGTAAGACCGCTTTTGACTATCCTTATCAGAAAGAAAGGAGCTGATACGATTGAATATTTTAACTGCAATGACGAAAAATTGGTTGTCGGCAGCGGCATTACATCGGCATTGCATAAAATTGAAGTAAACTTTAATACTTTGGTAGATGAACAGTCGGTACTCGATTTGTTATCGGTAGAGGGCGATGAAAGTGTAGACTATACTATTAATTTAGCGCAAAACGAAAGTGGCAATTCAAAAGCAGAAATTATATTTAACCGCCTGCTTGAACCTGACTTAAGCTATATTCTTAATGTAAAACGCGGTATTAAGTCACGTTATGCGTCAAGTATAGAATCGCTTGTTGGTTTTTCAAACAGTTTTAAAACATATAACGACGCAGCATTTGAAGTGCTTAAAAACGAAGTAACTGCCGACGGTGTATATACTTTTAAAGCGTATAAAAACACAAACGATACGGCAAATTTAACAGCTGTTGCCGCTATATACCAAACTGTTGAAGTAAACGGTAAAAATTACGATAAACTTGTTGAAATGAGATATATTCCGCTTGATGTTAAATCAAACGATAAAGGCATATTTGAGTACAAAATACCCCTTAATAACGCAGACGAGAATTCACAAATTACGTGTACGTTATGGAGTTGGCCAAATAATCAAAAAATTAATTTGCCCAACGGCAACATAGGTAAAATAAGTACCGTAAAATAGCTTTTTAAGCACATAATAATTTATTTAAAGCCAAATTGACAAATTATGAATTTAACTACAAATAACGGAGTACAAAATGAATATTAAAAATGCAAGAATAATTGGAATTATAACAGTTTTATCATATGTTGCAAACTACTTTTTGAGAAATATGCTCGGTGTGCTTACACCGTCCATATTAAATTCTACAAGTTATACTAAAGAATATATTGCACTTCTGTCATCAACCTATATGGTATCATATGCTGTGGGACATCTTATAAACGGAATGTTGGGTGATGTATTTAAACCTCGGTTTATGGTTTTAATAGGTTTATTGGTTGCGGGAATATCAACAATTTTATTTCCGCTTACGGAACAGCGCATACTTCAAATAATATGCTTTCTCGTTTTGGGATACTGTTTGTCAATGCTTCGCGGTCCGCTTATGAAAATAATAACCGAGAATACAAAGCCCGATCACGCGCGTATAATTTGTGTGTTCTTCTCTTTTTCAAGTTTTGCAGGACCTCTTATTGCAAGCTTTATTGCAATGCTTTTTAAATGGAAAACCGCCTTTGTTGTTGCGGGTGTATTAACCGTTATGGTTGGAATAGGAGCATATACGGCATTGCATTTTATGGAAAAAAGAGACCTTATATCCGTAAAACGAATTCAACAGGTTACTTTATCTGAAATGCTTGCGGTTTTTAAAATAGACAGGATTTGGTTCTATTTTGCAATTTCGTGTTTATCAGAAGTAAGCGGGACACCTATGACTTTTTGGATGCCGACTTTTTTTAATGAATACCTTTCGCTTGACGAAAATACGTCTAACCTGATATTTTCATTTATATTTTTTGTGAGTGCAATAATACCGTTTATTGCTCTTACGGTATACAAGCTTTCAAAGGAGAGAGACACGCTTATAATAAAAACGGCATTTTTAATAGCTGCAATTGCATTTTTATTTATGCTTATTGTTCCCAAAGGTGTATTTACAATGATTTTATTGCTCATTGCAAGAATTATGAACAGTCTTGTTTCGGCTATATTGTGGAGTGTATATGTTCCCGGACTCGGAAAAACAGGAAGGGTATCAAGTGTTAACGGTATAATGGATTTTATGGGATATGTAACGGCAAGCATAGCCACATCGGTTTTTGCATTTATAATAACTACGTTTGGCTGGAGAGGATTAATAATATCCTGGGGAGTGTTTGCCTTGGTTGGCGTAATTGTGTCGGGTCATTCGTCCAATACGTCATATAGCGAAGCATAATTGTAATATTTGGCAGTACAATTAAAAAATAATATTAAGATTATTAAGTTTTAAAATATGACAATTTAGGTAAAATAAGTCTTAATAAATAAGCTTTTTTTAGCGCCGGGCAGATTGTTAAACCCG
>USKN01000208.1 GCA_900555295.1 uncultured Eubacteriales bacterium | reverse complement strand
GTAATTTAACATTAAATGATTTGTATGATTTTATGGCATATATCAATAACGAAAAATCATCAAACGATAATTACAGAGCAAGAAAAGTTTCAAGTTTAAAATCTTTTTTTAAATATTTACATTCAAAAATTAATTTTATAGAAACAAATCCTGCCGAAAATCTTGATAGCCCCAAAATAAAAAAACGCTTACCGAGGTTTTTAACGCTTGAAGAAAGCATACGTTTTCTGCAAAGCATAGACGGTGAATTTAAAGAACGCGACACTGCTATGTTTGTTATATTTTTAAACTGCGGACTGCGTTTATCGGAACTTGTAGGTATAAATTTTAGAAATATAAATCTCGAAAAACGCACCCTGCGTGTTATAGGTAAAGGAAACAAAGAACGAATGGTTTACTTAAACGATTTGTGCATTGACGCACTTAATAACTATTTACCCGTTCGCAACGGTGAAAATGTTATTGCAAGCGACCGCGACGCATTGTTTTTAAGTAAAAAAGGCAGACGAATAAGCAATCGTATGGTTGAATTGCTGGCAAAAAAGTATTTTGATGCGGCGGGTCTTGATAGTACGCTGTATTCGCCGCATAAACTCCGCCATACGGCGGCAACGCTTATGTACCGCGAAGGAAACGTTGACGTTCGCACACTGCAGGAGCTTTTGGGACACACAAGCCTTTCCACAACGCAAATATATACCCACGTAAGCAACGACAGCTTAAAAGAAGCGGCGAATAAAAACCCGCTTGCCGAAATTAATATTTCAAACACCAAACAAGACATAAAACCGTAATACTATCAATTGGCAGTATTACGGTTTTTGCTATTTTTTTATTTTTTATAAACCTTGTTTTTTTCTTTGGCATTTATGTGTAATTTCCGTTAAAATATTTTCGGGTGCAAAACGAGATAAAAATTTAAGTGTTTTTACGGTAATCCCGGGAATTATAACTGTTTTGCCTTTAAACATTTTTTTGAGCGCATAGTTTGCAACATATCGGCTGTCAAGTCCGCGTAAGCTGAAAGTTACATTTGCAACGCTATCAAATTCGGTTTTTACGGGACCCGGACAAAGAACTGAAACCGAAACATTACACCCATCGGCTTTAAGTTCGCTTTTTATCGCCTCTGTAAGTCTTAAAACATAAGCCTTAGACGCATAATAAGATGACAGCAGCGGTCCTGCCATAAACCCGGCAATTGACGCAACGTTTAATATATAACCGCTGTTTTGCTGTTTGAATTTTTTAACAAATAATTTTGTTAAAATGTGCACGGCGGTTACATTTGTTTTAATCATCTCAAGTTCTCGTTTTAAATCTGTTTCGGTAAATTTTCCAAAAATTCCAAAACCTGCATTATTTATGAAAACATCTATTTTTTCATCTTTATATTTTTCATATAAATTAAAGCACTCGCTTTCAACCGATAAATCCGCCGTATATATTTCCAATTTATCGCCAAGTTCGTCCTTTAACTGTTTAAGGCGCTCTGTTCTGCGCGCAACCGCAACAACCGTATATCCCCTACTTACAAGCAAATAAGCAAAATTACGTCCAATTCCCGAGCTTGCCCCTGTAACTATTGCTTTCATATATAAATTCACCCTTTATAATTTATTCGGTCATCATTTTATCAAGTTTTCGAGCGGCATTTGCCATATTTTTTATACCGTCAAAAATATTGTCTTTTGTATATGCATTAAGATATTCAGCAGCTTCAAGAGTTAAATATCCGTTATAGTTTATTTTTTTAAGTGCCGATACAACGCGCTCAAAATCTATATTCATAGAAAACGGTATCTGATGTGAATCGTGCCATTTGTCATTATCGTGAATATGAAGTGCTATAAGCCGTTTGTTAAGCTTTAAAATCATTTCTTCGGCAGAGGTGTTAAGTCCTTTCATTTCAGCGTGTCCAATATCCAAACAAGCTCCAAAATAATCGCTGTTTACAACATCTATATGTTCCGTAAAATTTTTTGGGTCAGAGCAGGCTGCAGGTGATGCACAATCTTTTTCAATATCCCAATTCCACATATTTTCGGTTGCTATTTTTACATTGCAATCTTTTGCAAACGGCAGCAATTCCAAAAACATTTCAGCATTTTCTTGCGGCGATTTATCGTTATCGGGATGTATTACACATATTTTTCCGCCGGCTTCAGCAGTACATTCAATTGCACGTTTAAGTACAGAACGTATTTGCGGGCAACATACGGGGAAAGGCGCGTGAGATTGGTTACATTCTATACCGCATTCATCTCCTATATGTTTAAGTTTTCGCGCAAATTTGAGATATTGCGGTGTTGTGAGAGGATGTCCCGTTTCAATAACACTTTGATTTTTATAATCATACTTTGCCATTTCAAACATAGAAAAGTCCCAAGCGTCAAAACCTGCTTTAGCAAAATACTCTATGGCTTTTTCCTCCCCTATTTTACTTGCAGCAGAGGAAATTTCAGATGAGGTTTTCATAATATACATCTCCTATTTTTTGTATTTTTTTTCTTGTTTTTAACTATTATAAATCAATAATATATTAAAGTCAAGCGAAAACATTTAAAAAAGTCAAAGAATATGATATAATATAAAAGGAGGTGATACGGTAATGAATTTAATTACAGACGCAGTTAAAGAAAACAAACTTTTTAACGGCTTATCCTGTGAACAAACCGAAAGCATTTTAAAAATATCTAAATATTATACAAAAAAATACAAAAGCGGAGCGCAAATAATAAATGCCGGTAAAAAGTGTTCATATACAGGCATTGTAATAAGCGGAAATGTTTGTGTACAGCAATATGATGTTTGGGGAAATCGTAATATTATTACAAAATTAACCGTTGGCGATATGTTTGGCGAAAGTTTTTCTTTTGCAAACAACGCTGTGTTTTTGGTTGATGTTGAGGCGGC
>USKN01000207.1 GCA_900555295.1 uncultured Eubacteriales bacterium | reverse complement strand
TGTCATAAATTCTTACAAACACTCTTTCGGGATCGGAGTCATCATATTTTTGAATATCCGCAGCACTTCCGAGAGTTACTTTTTTGTTTGTCTTTTTGGTATCTGTAACATATACTTTTGCATCGCCTATGGCATAGTTATGCTCTGTGCCGTTGCCAACCGTAAGGTTAAATGATGTGCTGAATTTCTTTGTTACTTTACCGTAAAGAGTTGTCATTTTATCAGATACATTTGTTTCTTTTTCGGTATCTTTTGTGCTGATGTCAAACAATACGGTTATACCGTCTATTTCGTTGGCACTGTTTGTTTTAAACTGAATTATATCGCCTGTTGCAAGCGAAGTTGTTTTATCGCCCGACTGTTTTACAAGAATGTCGCTGTCGGCTGTGTTAAACGATACATACTCGCCGTTGTAGTATGCGTAAAGTTTTTGAACGTCCTCACCGTCATCGTTTCTTATGTCGGTAATTTTATCAACAACCGCAATGGCGCTCTTTTCGTCTGTTTTGCCTGTTGAGTTTGTAACTATAATAACTTTTGCGTTATACTCTTCGGTAACGTCAAATGCCATTATATCATATTTGTTATCATCGGCAAAAAAGCTTTTGTTTCTTATTGCATAATCCTTTGTATCGGTATTTCCTTCGGGAATATCAAATACTATTGTTTCGTCGGTTACGTTAATGCTCATTGCGCTTCCCGTAAGTTTACCCGACGCTGCTTTGTATACAACGTTCTTTTCGTTGAGGTTGAGTGTAAACTCATTTTTATCTATTTTTGCAGATTCCTTATAAGTGTTTACTTTGTAAACCTCATTGTTTGAGTTTACTTCGTAAGTTATAAGTTGACCTGCGGCACTGTCGCGGTCGCCTTTAATTTCGTTAAGAGCCTCTTGTGCCGTAAGAGAAGATTTTTTATTAACTTTGATTTTGTTTGCGCCGTTTAATTTAACCGTTTCGCCCGATTTTGTAAACAATTTAAATTCAAGGTTTTTATCCATACCTGTTGAAAGACCGATGTTTGCAAGGTATGCATAGTTTGAGCTTAATGTGTTTTCATAATCTGCCGCGGCAATTTTACCGTTGCAGTCAAGGTAAAATGTTGCTTCGTCGCGGAGTGCAATTTTATCGGTGTAGTTTGACGCTATTTTGTAACCGTTGCCGTTTACAAATACTTTATCTTCCTGTGTTTCCGTAACTGTACCCGTTACGCTGTCGGCAGATACTATACCGTATACAAGTTTTTCGTCCTTGCTGATTGTAAATGTTACAACATCCCATTCGTTAAGGTCTTTGAGTTCAATTTTTTCGTTATCTTTTTCCAATACATATGAAAGGTCTTTATCGTCGGGGTCGAGTACAAGAGTTTTTTGACCGTATTTATCTACAAGTTTGTTGCTTGATACAACTGTTTCTTCAACTACATAGTTTACGGTTTTGTTTACAAACACAACATCATAGCTGCCGTTTTTGTTAGAGTCGAGCAATACTATTGAGCCTTCGTCTATTTTAGTAAAGTCTTCAAAAGTACCGGCTTTACCGTTATACATTACCTTTGCATCTGCTGCAATTTCGGCTTTTGTTGATTTTGAGCTTGTTTCTTGGTTTTTCCAATAATAAAGCGCTTTTTCACTTTCTGTGTTTACAATTTTTTCAATATCGTCTGCCTGTACCGAAACCGAAGTATTCATACTTTCTACGGGGAGGGCAAGAAGAAGTGTTTTTTGCTTTGTTTTGGAATCGTTTTTAATATACGCGTCTACATAAAAACCGAGTACCGAACGAACGTCTGCACTGCCTGTTTTATATACGGTGTCATTTATCATTATTTCGTCTTTTTCAAGGTTTGACGCACCGTTTAAGTTTGATGAACCAACAGCCTGAACATTGCCGCTTATAAGGTCAACGTCAAGTTTGTCTTTAAGCAAAGTTTTGTCTACAACTTCGTATTTAACGTTTGTACCAAAACCTGTTTGTTCCATCATTTTAATTGTAAGCGCATTATATGCCATTTTTGCAACCTCACCGCGGTTTATAAGGTCGTTTGCGCTTGCCGATACACCCTTTGTAAGCCCTATATTTGAAGCTGTTACGGTGTATCCCGAGGGGTAGCCGCCTTTTGATTCTGCCTGAGGTTCGTAACCGAGCGCTCTTACCATTATGGCAGCCGCTTCGGCAAATTTAATTTGCTCGTCGGGTCTGAAAGTTCCTACATCGTCACCTTCAACCATACCCTGGTTTGTAGCAATATTTATAAATCCGTTTGCCCAATGGTTTTCAACAACATCGGGATATTTTGTAGCGTGATTTGAAGAATTTGCGGCGTCGTTTAATCCCATAAGTGTTACGCCGACTTTTGTAACTTCAGAACGTATAATAGGATCATTGGGTCTGAAACTTCCCGTACCCGCGTCACCAACCATTACTCCGAGAACGCCCAAAACTGCTGCCGACTCTTCATAATCTGTGCCTATTACATCATTTGGTACTTTTGCAAAAACAGGGGTTGCAAGCATTGTTGCGGACACTGCTGCCGCTGCAACGGATGAAATAACTTTTTTGAAAATATTCATTAAAAAAGCCTCCTTGTTTTTTTAGATGCCGTAGCATCGTGTACTTTTTATTGGTTAACATAATTTTAAAAAATTTAAAGATTTTTCCGCAGATTTTAGAGATGGGAAAAATATAATTGTTGGCGAAAATGAAAGTGGCAAATCTACTTTATTGACTTTTATCGTCAACCGTTGTCTATATAATACAGTATATCCTAAAATATATCAACCCTCAAAATATGGAAATTGTCAACTTGTTTTCAGAATAAAAACGCGGCAATGTTAATATATATATGTAGGAGGTGTTCAAATGGCAAATTACGGTTTTATAGTAGCAAGAGTATTTACGTCGCGTGCACAAATCCCCATATCGGGTGCAAC
>USKN01000206.1 GCA_900555295.1 uncultured Eubacteriales bacterium | reverse complement strand
TATCCAACGTATTTATAATGACGGGGGCATTTCTTGCAATACGTACCGTTTCAATGTGTTTTAACGTATACATATCCAAAATACTCGGTGCGGAGCTTATAGGCTTGTACTACCTTATTTTTTCGGCATTTTCGTTTGCGGTTACGTTTTCGCTGTCGGGAACATCACTTGCCGCAACGCGCCTTATATCCGAAAACAGAGGAGAAGGCAAAACTTCGGCAATAGTAATTCAATGTATAACGGTAAGCATTTTTACATCTTGCACCGCCCTTATTTTGCTCAACATCGGAGCGGAGTACATATCGCTTAATTTACTGTGCGATTTACGTTGCGTACCCGCACTTAAAATATTATCTTTGGGATTGCCGGCAATGGCAATATCATCGGTTATAAGAGGCTGCCTTATTGCTGAAAACAGAGTGGGCGCGGCAACATTGAGTCAGATTACCGAAGAACTTGTATCTATTGCCGTAACCGTTTTCCTTTTAAAAAAATATATAGGCACGCAATATGCATATATGCCGCTTATTTTGGGGCTTACGGCATCGGAAGTTATTGCGTGCGCAATCGATACGTTATTTTATATTGTAACGCGCGGTATACATATGACATCGCAAAAAATACCGTATAAAAACATTCTGCAAATCAGTGTTCCTGTGGCACTTGCATCGTATTTGCGCTCCGCGCTTGTAACATGCGAAAACATTTTAATACCGGCACGGCTTAAACTTTTCGGAGTAAAAAATGCAGTTGCCGAATACGGTATTGTAAAAGGTATGAGTATGCCTGTTATGCTGTTCCCCACGGTTATAATAACGTCTGTTGCGTCGCTGCTTATACCCGAACTTGCAAAACGAAATGCTCAAAACAGAAAAAACGGTATAAAATATGTTGCCGACAACGCAATAGAGTATACAATGATTTTTGCGGCAGGAACAGCGGCGTGCCTTTTTATTTACAGCAAAAAGCTCGGCGAATGTTTATACGCAAATCAAGAAGCGGGACTTTATATTTTATACCTTGCTCTGCTTGCAATACCTATGTACCTTGACAGCATAACCGACAGTATGCTCAAAGGCTTAAACGAGCAAGTGGCAAGTCTTAAAATAAATATTATCGACTCTGTTTTAAGAGTAATTTTTATTTTTACCGTATTGCCCAAATTCGGCATAAAAGGATATATAGCAATATTGTATGTAAGTGAAATATTAAACCTTGCATTCAGCTTTGACAGACTCGCAAAATGCGCCGATATACATTTTCATTTGATAAGAAGTGCAATTTTGCCGTTTGCCGCCGCGGTAATATCCGTGTATATATGTTTAAACATAAATGTAAATTTGGTATGCGGCATTATAACTTATGCGGGAATATACGCATTGTTGGTTTGTATTTTTATGAAAATTGAAAGAATATTAAAAATAAGTATGGCAAATAAAAATAAAATGAGTTATAATTAAAAAAGAAAATAAAAAAGAATTAGGAGCAATTTACTTATGACAAACAAAATGAAAGGCTGTTTTATGCTTGTATGCGCCGCCTTTGTTTGGGGCGTTGCATTTGTGGCGCAAAGCGTGGGAATGGACTATATAAAGCCCTGTACTTTTAACGGCATACGTACATTACTTGGTTTTTTAACGCTTTTACCCGTTATTTATTTTATCGACAAAGCAAAAAAGAAAAACGGTACATACACAGAAATGCCGAAACGCGACCTTATAAAAGGCTCAATAGTATGCGGTACGTTTTTGGCGCTTGCAAGTACGGTACAAACATACGGACTCATATATACTATGGCGGGCAAAGCGGGATTTATTACCGCAATGTATATGATTTTTGTGCCGATTACCGCTGTGTTTTTTGGTAAAAAAATACCTAAAAAAGTGTTTTTATGCGTTATAGCGGCACTTGTGGGAATGTATTTTTTGTGTGTGAAAAAGGGCGAGTCGGGAATAAACCGCGGCGATATATTGGTTTTAATATCCGCGCTTTTGTTTACGGGACACATTTTATCGGTTGATTATTATTCACCGCGTACCGACGGAGTTAAATTAAGTTGTTTTCAATTTCTTGTATCGGGCGTTTTAAACTGTATTGTTATGCTTATATTTGACAAACCCGATTGGAACATTGTACTGTCGTGCTGGGTTACAATAGTATATGCCGGTGTTATGTCGTGCGGTATAGGATATACTTTTCAAATTATAGGTCAAAAATATACCGAACCCACCGTTGCGTCACTTATTATGAGTTTGGAATCGGTATTTGCGGCACTTGCTGGCTGGGCAATTTTAAAAGAGGCATTGTCACTGCGCGAAATATTCGGATGCCTGCTTACATTTGCGGCAATAATAGTAGTACAGTTACCCGAAAAAAGGAGATTGAAAAACAATGAATGAAAAAAACAGCGAAAAAGTTGAAAGTTTTGCGCTTGACCACACAAAGGTTAAAGCGCCGTTTGTACGTAAATGCACAATACTTACGGGCGAAAAGGGCGATAAAGTTACAAAATTTGATATACGTTTTATGCAGCCAAATGCAGAAGAAATGGAGTCGGACGGCATACACACCCTCGAACACCTGCTTGCCGTATTTATGCGTGATGAACGCGATGATATTATAGACTTATCGCCAATGGGCTGCCGAACGGGATTTTATATGACTGTTTGGGGCGAACCCGATACGGAGGATATTAAAAATATGATAGTGCGCGTACTTAAAAAAGTTGAAAACTGCACCGAAGTGCCTGCACAAAACCCTGTTCAGTGCGGAAACTATAAACTCCACAACCTTGAAAGGGCAAAACAGTATGCAAACAAGTTTTTAAGCGGCAGCATAAAAGTAATGTAGACTGCAATGTTCGCAATGCTGTATTGAATATATTGCAAATGGGCTGTAGCAAAATGCACAGACCGCATAAAGCAAGAAAATACCGATATACCGGT
>USKN01000205.1 GCA_900555295.1 uncultured Eubacteriales bacterium | reverse complement strand
AAGGAAAACACCGCAGAGAATACTTGCCGTATTTTCAAGGTGTTTGACGCAATAATGGCGAAAATCTCTATGTTAAACCAATACGGGTTCGGGTCCCGTTTGCCTAAACAAAACAAAAAAAATCGAAGGGGTGACAAAGTTGAAAATAAGCGATATTATAGAAGGATTTATTTGCGATATGCTTGATGACGCAAGCACCGTTGAACTTAAACGCAACGAACTTGCCGAGCATTTTAACTGCGTCCCCAGCCAAATAAATTATGTTATAAGTACACGCTTTACAACCGAAAGAGGTTATATAGTAGAAAGCCGCCGCGGCGGCGGAGGACATATTAAAATAACGCGTGTTGAGCTTGACGGTAACGAACATATAACGCACGTTATAAATAATATCGGCTCATCGCTCGATGTTTTAACATTAGACTCCATAATAAATACACTTTATGCAAATAACATTATAAATATAACGGAGGCACAGCTCATTAAAGCGGCTTGCTCAAATAACAGCCTTGCGCCGGCAGGCGATAATAATACAAAAAACAAACTGCGTGCAAATATTTTTAAAAATATGCTTTTGCTGTTTGTTTGAACAGTTTAAAATTTGTTAATAATTAAAAGTAACTACAATCAAAAAATTAAAAAAATCTAAAAAATCTAAAAATAATTATAAGTAATTAAAAAACCCAAAGGGCTTTTTAAAGGAGGTTTTATTTATGTTATGTTCACATTGCAATAAAAAAGAAGCTAATTTTCATTACAAACAGGTAAACAACGGTAAGTATACCGAACTTAATTTGTGCAGTGACTGCGCAAGAGAGCTTGGATATTTAAAAGACGATTTTGGATTTAATTTTAACGATTCATTCGGTTTCGGCAATCTTTTGGGAGATTTTCTTAATATGTCAAAACCCGCAATGATGGGCGCACAAAGCTTATCGTGCAAAAAGTGCGGTACAAGTTATAACGACTTTATGCACGGCGGTTTGCTCGGCTGCGAAGATTGTTATGATGTGTTTAAACAAGCGGTTGAGGGCATTTTAAACGATATTCAGCCGTCGTCAACGCATATAGGCAAAATCGGTGGCAAAAAAGGCGAAAAAATTACCCGTAAAAATGAGCTTGATTCGTTAAAAGAAGATTTAAAACGCGCCGTAATAGACGAACGCTATGAGGACGCCGCAAAAATAAGGGATAAAATTAAAAAGTGCGAAAAAGAAAACGAAAAAGAAAACGAAAAAGAAAATAAAAAAGATGATAAGAACGGAGATGAGTAATTTATGGCTGATTGGTATAAAGACGCAGGACTTAAAGATGATATAGTCCTTTCAACACGCGTACGCCTTGCACGTAATATAAGCGGTATTCCTTTCCCGTCCAAAATGACGGGGGAGGACGCAAAAAAGGTTATAGACAAAGTGGAAAACGCATTAAACAGACTCGGTATAGAGTTTAAAAAATACGAGCTTGGCAATATGTCGAAATCCGAAAAAGAGTGTTTGGTTGAGGCACATTATATAAGCCCCGATATGACGCGCGGCACACTTCCAAAGGCAGTGTTTATAAGCGACGATAAATCGGTAAGCATTATGGTAAACGAAGAAGACCATATACGTATGCAAAGCCTGTATGCCGGATTTGAAAGCGAAAAAGCGGCGGATATTATAAATAAAATAGATATGTATCTTGCAAATGAACTCGAATACGCAATTCACCCCAAATACGGCTATTTAACATCTTGCCTTACAAATGTGGGTACGGGACTTCGGGTATCGTATATGATGCATCTTCCGGGCATTGTTTCGGCAAATATTGCCGACAGCCTTTTTGATACAATACGCAAACTCGGCGCAACCGTAAGAGGTATGTACGGCGAGGGCAGCAAAGCTGAAGGGTACCTGTTTCAAATTTCAAACCAAATTACAATAGGTAAAAGCGAAACGGAAATTTACAATAACTTAAATAATATTGTAAATCAAATAATATCCAAAGAGCGTGAAATACGCACCGCAATGCATAAAAGCGACCCTGTCGCAACCGAAGACCGTGTTATGCGCTCATACGGAATTTTAACAAACGCACGTCTTATGAGTACGGGCGAAATGCTTAAACTTGTATCAAATGTACGCTTTGGTATTTCACTCGGCATTACCGATATTAAACCAAGCGTGCTTTCACAAATAATAATCGAAACATCGCCTGCGCATATAAGCGGCGGCAAAGAAATGTCGGCTAAAATGCGTGACGAAAAAAGAGCGGAATATATCCGCAAAAAATTAACTTCTCCCGCCGAAGAAAAATAAAAATCGGCATATTCCAAACAAAATAAGGAGGAATGACTTATGCAAAGCAGATTTAATGAAAATGCGCAAATTGCGCTCCGATATGCACACGAAACGGCAAAGGAACTCGGCCATAACTATGTTGGCAGCGAACATATGCTTGCCGGTATTTTAAGAGCCGATAACAGTATATCGGCAGATGCTTTAACCGATATGGGAATAACGTTTGAAAGCGTTACCGATAAAATCCGCGAAATATCAACACAGGGTGCGTCACCGTTTTTGCTTAACGGATTGCCTATGACGGCAGGACTTAAAACAATACTCGAAAATTCGTACGTTATCGCACGCCAAAGGGGTGAGTCGTATATAAACCCCGACGATATATTTGTAGCAATTGTAAAAACAGATACCTGTTTGGGCAAAAAGATACTCGAACAGCTCGGTATGAATGATTTTGACTCCGTTGTGCAAAAAATAATAAGCGAGGAGCCGAGCGAGTCTTACAGCTCAAACGGCGATACGCAAAAAAGTTCGTATAAAGGAGCGCTTAAAAATCTTGAGCAATTCGGCACCGACCTTACCAAACTTGCGTCGGAGGGACATTTTGACCCTATAATAGGCAGAGATAAAGAAATTGAGCGTGTAATACAAATTCTTTCGCGCC
>USKN01000204.1 GCA_900555295.1 uncultured Eubacteriales bacterium | reverse complement strand
TGGTAAAACACTCCGATACGCTTTATAAGGAGTTTCAATTTAAGTATCTTATGGGCGCAAACGAAATTTATGACAACGTTTCGGCAAATGACGATATTATTGTTCAGGGTATTATTGACGCATTTTATATTGATGACGACGGACAGGCGGTTTTAATTGATTATAAAACCGATAGAGTAATTACAACACCGGATGAAATTGCCGAGAAATACAGAGCACAAATCAAGTATTATTCAATTGCACTTGAAAGAACACTTGAAAAAAAGGTAAAGAAAAAATTTATATACTTGTTTGATACCGATACTTTGTATGAATTTGACGATTAAGCAGTAAGAATTTAAATATATGTTGCTCATACCTTATGTTTTCGGCAACATTATGGTTTATTGGGTAAAACGCGACGTTGTACGCCTAAAATATGCCTTAATAAAATAAAAATAAACCCCCGCCTCCGAGCGCCAAAGCACTTTCGGAGGCGAGGGTTTTAATTTTTTGTTTTTTTATTACATTCCCTGCAAAAATCTGTCTACCACAAGTTGTCTGAATTCAGGCGAAAGGCTTGCAAAGTAAGCGGTAAATCCTGTTACCCTTACAACCAAATCGGGATACTTATCGGGGTCTTTGTTTGCCTCCATAAGTTTTTCTCCGTCCAAAACATTTATATTTATAAGTGTTCCGCCTTGTTTAAAATGTGTTTCAATTAAATTGAGCACACGTTCCACTCCGCCTTGTTCAATTGTAATTTGAGGGTCAAATTCAATTTGAAGCGGAGCTGTGTTTCCGTATCCGCATTGAACAGACGTAATACCGTTTGCCTGTGCTGTTGCCGCACCGTCTTGTCTAAACCCGGGATTGGGGTTTGCTCCGTGCGAAATAGGCGCACCGGCTTTTCTACCGTTTGGTGTGGCGCCAACTTTTGAACCGTACTCGATTGTACGTGACCACGAAAACCAACCGGGCAGGAGCTGTCTGCCGTTTGGCATTTTTTGACCGCGGATAATTTTTACATAACTTTTTGTAAGTTTAACCGCCCATTCATCTGAAACGGTTCCGCCGTGGCAGTACTTGGGCGATGATGATAAAATAGCGCGTACACGTTCACCCTGAATACCCGAATAATCGTTTTCGAGATTTTCAAATACTTCGTCCCACGTTAAAACTTTTTCTCTTTCAACGCGTGTGGTAAGCGCACCGAATGAATCGGCAACAATGGCAAGTCCCGCACCGTCAACTCCAACGGTATAAAGTTCGGCACACTGCGAAATATCTTCGCCTTTTTCAAGCGTATTATGCATCATTAAGTTCATAATAAGTTCGGGCGTTACATCGTGTGCGTGGTCTATGTGCAGGTTAATTCCTTTTGCCGTAACCTCGGTTGCAATTTTTAAATGCTTTTCGTAAAGTTCAAACAGTTTGTCAACCGAACGTTCTTTCTCGTTTTTTAAATCATTCATCGCATTTTCAAATACTTTTGCAACGTTAATTTTTACGGTATCGTTCATAGGAAATTCTTTTCCGGGAACACACATCCAATTACATCCTACCGCAATACGTTCGCGTGCTGTTTTTTTGTCCACGCCGTTTCGCATATATCCTTCCGCAAGTGCTTTGTCGTTACAAAATCTCGGCCAGCCGTTTTTGTTTTTAAACAAATAGTATACTGCCTTTTTTAAAAACTCCCTGTCACAGTTTTCGTGATATCTTACGGTTAGGTTGCAGGCAATATTTATTGAATCCGCCGCTTCCAAAATAAGGTAGGACAGGTGATTTGTCATATCGTTATCATTTTCATCAACACCGGATATTTGATAGTAATGCGGGTCGATAAGCAAAAGATTGGCAATTAAAAACTTTGCTTTTTCATCATCTAAAATACCGTTTTTAATATCATTTTCGTAATACGGCAACAGGAGAGTGTCAAGCTGAAAACCCGCACCGTCACGAGTATATATTCTTGACGCGCAGTTAAAGTATGCCGTCCATTGACAAGCTTCATAAAATGTTTTCGGTGCATTGTACTGCACGTTTTTGCTTACTTCAAGCATTTGCGTAAGATTGTCTTTTATTTCGGGACGTGTTTCGGTCTTTATCATTTCGCTTATTTTATCTATGTGGCGGCCTATAAAGCGTATTATAGCGTTAACGCATCTTTCTTCGGCATCGTAAAAATCCTTTGCGTCTTTGTTTATTTGGCGGTATTTGTTTATTTTGTCGAGCAATCCGCCAAATCCAAGTTCAAATCCAATACGGTAATCACAGGCAAAATGCGCGTCACCGTCTATGCCTGTTGTAATGTTGTATTTTTCCTGCAACGGTTTTAAATCGTCATACGGAAAACGCTGTTCGTCCCAGCGTTTGCTCCATTGGTTTGTAGCTCCGCCTTTAATAAACTCAAGATTTTTAAGATTGTTTTTAAGCCAATCGGGCATATAATGCAAATCTCCGCGGTAATTTACAAGCATATCGCGCCATCTGCCGCAAAGCATTTCCATTGGGTCAACATACGGCACGTGTGCGTCTATTACTCTGCAAAAATTTTCGCACATACCGTCATAGCCGTAAAAACTTCCGTTTGTACTGTTATACCAAGGCGTAACGCAATACCCCTCCGAAATAGGCACTGTGCCGAAATCGTCAAGATCGGTATATCCGTTTTGTTTTCTTTTCTCAAGCGTATGTCTTATTTTTGTTTCACGCATAGACTTTAGTCTGTCAGCGTATGTAAGCATATTTGTTTGCCTCCTTAATTTGCTCTTTGCTCGGAACGGTAAAACGTGTTTGTTTATGCCCAAGCGCTATTTGCTTTGATACTCCGAGTTGGTGGTAGGGGAGTATTTCGTATTTTTTTACGTTATCAAGAGTTTTTAAAAACTCGCTTATTTTATCAATCTGCTGGTTTATATCGGGTATATAAGGTGTTCGCGCAATAATGGGAATATTGAGAGTGTTTATTTTTTTAAAGTTTT
>USKN01000203.1 GCA_900555295.1 uncultured Eubacteriales bacterium | reverse complement strand
CGGCGACTTTTTCGGTTCCGCCAGTGGGACTGAAAAGAATCTGATAGCACTTCATTATAAACACTCCTTTGTTGTAAAAAATAGAATTACAATATTAATATCAGTAAATACGGAGGTTTTGGCATATGAAATATACAAGTACTCGAAACAGTGATATTAAAATTAATTCGGCACAAGCAATTAAAAACGGTATTTCGCCCGACGGAGGACTTTATGTCCCCTGTGAAATTCCGCATATAAACAATGAATTTATTTTGTCTCTTGCAAATATGAATTATCAAGACCGTGCGGTTAAGGTTTTAGGTCTTTTTTTAACCGACTATACAGATGATGAGTTAAATGAATGTTCATACGGTGCGTATACAGACGAAAAATTTTCGGATACACATATTGCACCCTTAAAAAAACTTAACGATAATAAATATGTGCTTGAACTTTGGCATGGTCCCACTTGTGCATTTAAAGATATGGCACTTCAAATATTACCGCATTTGCTTACCAAAGCAATTAAAAAGACGGGTGAGGACAGAACTGTGGTAATACTTGTTGCAACATCGGGCGATACGGGTAAAGCTGCTCTTGAAGGTTTTAAAAATGTAAACGGAACAAAAATAAAAGTTTTTTATCCCGTACACGGGGTATCAAAAATACAAAAACTGCAAATGGTAACACAGCTCGGAGATAATGTAAGCGTTGCGGCAGTTGACGGCAATTTTGACGACGCACAGACGGGCGTTAAAAAAATATTTACCGATAACGAATATAAAGCGGCTCTTGCGGATAGGGGATATACTTTATCGAGTGCCAATTCAATTAATTGGGGCAGACTTGTTCCGCAAATTGTGTATTATTTTTCAGCTTATGCAGATATGGTTAAATCGGGAGATATAAAATGCGGTGAAAAAATAAATATTACGGTACCCACGGGTAACTTTGGCAATATACTTGCGGCATATTACGCAAAAGAAATGGGACTTCCCGTAAACAAACTTATTTGTGCGTCAAACAAAAATAATGTACTTACAGATTTTATTAAAACGGGAACATACGACAGAAACCGTAATTTTTACACAACCGAGTCACCGTCTATGGATATTCTTATTTCGAGTAATCTTGAAAGACTTTTATATCATATTTCGGGACAAAATTCAAATCTTGTAACGGAATATATGAACAGCCTTTCAAACACGGGCAAATATACAGTAAATGATGATATTAAAAAGAAAATAAACGAATTGTTTGGTGCAGGTTTTTGCGATGACGCACAAACCGACGGTGCGATTGCCGAAACATATAAAAATTATAATTATACAATTGATACTCACACAGCCGTTGCATTTAAAGTATATGCCGATTATGAAAACGAAAGTGGCGATAAATTAAAAACGGTTATTGCGTCTACCGCAAATCCATACAAATTTAATGCAAGCGTTATAAATGCCATTGAGGGCAAAAATGCATCTGACGGCAAGGATGAATTTGAGCTTTTGGAGCATCTTAACAAAATAAGCGGTATGGATATTCCAAAGTCGCTTAAAGACCTTAAAACAATGCAGGTGCGTTTTAGCGAAGTATGCTCAAAAGACGATATGAAAAACAGTACTGATATGTTTTTACAATAGGTGACGATATGTCGGTTAAAAACAAGTATGCAATAATTATTGCGGCGGCGGGAATTGGCTCGCGAATGAAAAGCGATATTCCGAAACAGTTTATAAATGTTTTTAATAAACCTGTTTTATACTACACCGTTAAGGCGTTTGACGGCTTCAATTGTGCCGATAAAATTGTTATAACGGTGTCAAAACCGTATATACCGTATGTTGAAAATATGATTAAGCAGTATGAATTTAAAACACAAATAACCGTTACCGAGGGCGGAAGTACCCGCCGGGAGTCGGTATACAACGGCATTTTGGCATCGGGCGGCGACATAACACACGTGCTTATACATGATGCGGCGCGCCCGCTTATAGATAAACAAACCGTTTTAAAATGCATTGAAAGTCTTGAAAGCGGTGTTTGCTGTGCTGCAGGCGTAAAAGTAAAAGATACAATTAAACTTGCCGATGACAGCCAAAACATTATAAAAACGGTTGACCGTTCAAACTTATGGCAAATTCAAACTCCGCAGTGTTTTGATAAAGAAAGCATATTAAACGCACATATATATGCCCAAAAAAATAATATTGAGGCAACTGATGACTGTATGCTTTACGAAATGCAAAACGGGAAAATAAAAATTATAGAGAGCAGTTACAATAACTTTAAAATTACGGCGCCTGCCGATTTGGCGCTGTTTAAGGGGCTTATACAAAATGATTAGAATTGGAACGGGATATGATGTTCACAGGCTTACGGATAGCCGAAAGCTTATACTCGGCGGTGTTGATATTCCGCATACAGTGGGACTTAAGGGTCATTCCGACGCGGATGTTTTGCTCCATGCAATAGCCGACAGCCTTTTGGGTGCCGCAGCGTTGGGCGATATCGGAATGCATTTTCCCGATACCGACGATAAATACAAAGGAATAAGCAGTTTAAAATTGCTTGCCGAGGTAAAAAAAATTTTAAATACCAACGGATATAAGGTTGTAAATACAGACAGTACAATTGTTGCGCAAAGACCAAAACTTATGCAATATATACCCGAAATGCGTAAAAACATTGCGCACGCACTCGATATTAATGTAAATTGTGTAAGTGTTAAGGCAACAACTACCGAAAAACTTGGTTTTGAGGGCGAACAGCTCGGTATTTCGGCTCAAGCGGTAAGCTTAATTGAAACAATTTAATTTTTTAAATACGAGGTATTAAAATGACTTTTGAAACATACAGTGCCGATGAAACGTATAAAGTTGCGTCGGAGTTTGCAAAACAGCTAAAATCAGGTGATGTAATAACGCTTGACGGCGATTTAGGTGCCGGCAAAACTGCTTTTGTACGTGGACTTGCCGCGGGTCTCGGAATATGCGAC
>USKN01000202.1 GCA_900555295.1 uncultured Eubacteriales bacterium | reverse complement strand
AGCAATTAAGCACAACGGCTGCAAATTAATAAAAATTGTATTTTTGCGTTGCCTTGCTGTTTTTTTATAGTATAACATAAAACTCAAAAAAAAAATCAATTTATACACATTTTTAAATTTTAATTTAGTACTGCATAAAAAACAGCGCAGCAGTTACAATACCGCCGCGCTGTTTTTTAGTATATAATTTATAAAATGTGTTCTCTCGTGCCAAAAACTAATTTAGGCGTTTTTTGCATTTTTTCCTTTAAAGAGAACCCAGAACTGTCCTGCAAGGAATACAGATGAGTATGCACCGCATACAACACCTACAATAAGCGGAAGTGCAAATTCTCTAATTGACGGAACACCGAGTATATACAAGCAAACCAATGTAATGAGTGTTGTTACGCTTGTATTTATTGATCTGCCGAGAGTTTGCCAAATACTTGTATTTACAATATCTGCAAACGATACTTTTCTTAAAAATCTTGTGTTTTCTCTTATTCTGTCAAACACAACGATTGTTGCGTTAATGGAATAACCGAGAATAGTAAGAATTGCCGCAATAAATGATGTGTTAACCGAAAGGTTGAAAATTGCGTATACGCTTATCATAACCATCATATCGTGTGCAAGAGCAATTACCGCCGAAATACCCGACAAAAGCTCAAATCTGAACGTAATATATATAAGCATAAGCAATACTGTTACAATTATTGAAAGTGCGGCATTGCTCCAAAGCTCCGCACTTACGGTAGCACTAACATTATCGATTGACAATATTTCGCATTTATCAAATGCTTTTTTTAGTGCGTCGCTTACTGCTGTTCTTTGTTCGCTCGAAAGCTCGGCGGTTCTTATTGTAGCTTCGGTATCACCCGACTTTTGGATTGTGGATATTTCAACAACATCTTTAAGCGCACTTCTTACAGCATCTTCATTATAATCGGTATTTAAGTTAACATATATTTCGGAACCTCCCGAAAAATCTATATCCGTATTAAGTCCGCCGTGTACAACAAGTCCCACAATACCGGCAATAATAATTAAAGCGGATATTACAAAAAATATATTTCTTTTTTCTATAATATTAAACATTTTGTATCCTCCTTATGCACAGTACAGTTTGGGGTTTTTAACGTTAAAGCCCATTAACTGACGAAGTAAAAATCTTGTTACAAAAATAGCTGTAAACATACTTACTACAGTACCAATGAATAATGTTACGGCAAAACCTTTAATTGTACCTGTACCAAAGCAATACAGCACTACAGCGGCAATAATTGTTGTAACGTTTGCGTCGAGAATTGCCGTAAATGCTCTTTTAAATCCTGCGTCAACAGCCGCACGGATTGTTTTACCGTTATGAAATTCTTCTTTAACCCTTTCAAATATTACAACGTTGGCGTCAACTGCCGTACCTATTGTAAGAATAATACCGGCAATACCCGGAAGTGTAAGGTTTACTTTTATCAATCCGAGAATAAGAGCAACAATTGCAACATATCCGACAATAGCAATACCTGCAATAAATCCGCAGAGTCTGTACATAATTATCATAAATAAAATTACAAGTGCAAGTCCTATTGCACCTGCAAGAATGCTGTTGGAAAGTGCTTTTTCACCAAGCTGTGCACCTACAGATCTTAATTCGGCAACTTTAAGCGAGAAGGGGAGCTGACCCGACTGAATTTGTCCCGCAAGTGCTTTTGCCGATTCAGAATCAAAATCACCTGTGATTACACAATCGTTTGAATTAATTGTTTCACTTACACGCGGTGAAGAAATAACATCTTCGTCCAATTTAATTGAAATATAGTTTTCACCGTCTGCATATGTGCTTACTTTTGCTGTTGCTTCAGCAAATTTTTCACGTCCGGAATCGGTGAGAACAAGTTTTACAACATTGCCTTTTTTGCCTGTTGAATCAACAGCTTCATAAGCGGCTGTTGCACTTTTTACATCACTTCCGCCTTCCAAAACAACGTTGCCGTCTTTGTCGGTAAAAGTAAGTTTTGCCGTTGCACCCAATACGGATACAGCTTCTTCGGTATCGAGAACCGACGGAATTTCAACTCTTACTCTTTTGTTGTTCTGGCGCGATACCGTTGCTTCATAATAACCCTGTGAATCAAGTCTGTTTCTTAAAACAGCCTCAACAGCGTTTAAATCATCTTCGGTAACCTGGTCGTTTGTGTCGGCCTCAAACACTATAATTGAGCCGCCCGCAAGGTCAAGACCCCTTTTAATTCCGTTTTCTTTATCAAGTACGGGTGAAATAGAATATCCGGCAACAGTTACACCGAATGCCGCAATATAAGCCAATGCCAATATAATAATTAATACAATTGTAAATTTTGCAATGCATTTTGAATTCATTTAATATTCCTCCTTAAAAATTATGTTTAATGTACGTTTAAATTTGTATCAATTAAGCATATGATAAATGTTTTTTATTTTATTTTTACTAACCGAGTACATCATATATAATGCAGCGGTTAATTGTGTAAGTATTATTAAAAAACGGTTATATATATCAATCGACAGCCTGTCCCCGTAAAAAAGATGTTCGTAAGATATCCAAGCGGTAATTTTTAAATTATCTCCACCTTTTAAAGAGTGGGGGACGAGGGATAGAATTTTTACATTTCCGCCAACGGGCATTTTAAAAAAGAGTATTTTTTCGTAATTTTCGTTTACGGATATATTATTGCTCGAAAACAGAGAGGTTATAATTACAAAACATATAAAGCATATAAAAAAAGTATAAAGTGTTTTTAGTACAGCTTTTTTATTTATGTGTTTTAAAAGCATATATTTTTTCCTCCCCATTAATAAAATAAGCATACCTGTTAATTATATATTCTTTTTTGTAAAATGTCAACTTCTTTTACAAAGAAATTCACAAAAAAAGCTCAAAAATTAGAAAAAATCAAAGAATGGAATAAAATTTAAAATTCCTCTTCAAAATACTTTTCAATTTTCTTTTTAATTCTTTGAAGTGCATTATCAATTGATTTTTCGCTTTTACCGAGATTTTTTGCTATTTTTGAATAGGTA
>USKN01000201.1 GCA_900555295.1 uncultured Eubacteriales bacterium | reverse complement strand
TTGTCAATCATTATACTTTCGTAAAAATAGGCTAAAACAGCTATTACACCTATCGTATACATCATTTTAATATTTTCGGCAAAGCTTGATTTAAACAGCATAAAAAAATTAACAAAATAATTTTTAAAATTAAAGTCCATACCGTTGTTTATTATATCCGAAAAAATATTTGCATTTTCGTTTGATTTGTTTTTAACAAAATTGTCTATTTGCGAAAAATCGGCATTTGTTTGAGATTGTGCATATGAAACGGTATATATTAAATTTTGCATTACCGAAATAAATGTTACTCTGTTTAAAATTTTTTTCATTTTATCCTCGTTAATTATTTAAATTAGTTTTATAATATATATGTATATTTCCGCCGCTTTTGGTGCAATAAGCGCAAAAAGCATCAGCTTTGATATTATTTTTATTTTTAATGCAAACGATTCAAACCCCATATCCGAACATAAATACTCTCCCATTTGTGCGGTATATGTAATAAAAATTCCTTTAAACAAAATATTAAGCCACTGTTTGTTTTTAAAAGCATTAAAAAAATCGGAATTAAAAAACACCGCGGCGTCAGTAATCTGTCGGGCAACAAAAAATGTAAGCAAAACACTTGTTGCAACCATTACAAGTGTTCCCATTGTTTTGTTTATATCGCGAATGGTTACGGTAAATATTCCGCCTGCAATTGCTATAATAATTATTTTAATCATATTAATATGTAAATAATGTTTTTATACTGTCAAACAGTATGCTTATTTTGTCAATTATCATTATCATTACAACTATAAGTCCCGCCATTGTAACCATCATAGCCTGTTCTTCCCTGCCCGACTGAACAAGAAGTTTGTGAAGAACCCCTACCGTTATACCTATGGCGGCTGTTTGAAATACAAATTCAATACCCATTTTTTCCTCCCGATACTTTTGTTATAATAAAAAAACCGCAATAATTATTCCTATACATAAAGCGGCTTTTAAATATACACCTCTGCTTTTACTGTTTTGTTCAAGCATTGCTTTATACTCTTCTTTGCATTTTTCGCCCATTTCCGAAAAAATACATATTTGGTATTCAAGGTCGTTTTTTCCCAAACGTTCAAACAAGTTTTTTAAATTTTGTCTTGTAGCGGGTGTTATAACAGCACTTCCGTATGATTTATCAAGCTGTTTAACAAGCAAATCGTTAAGTGTTTCTCCCGATTGTTTATCGTATTCGCAGAGCGCCGTTTTAACTATACTGCCTATAATTGTATTTGAATTTAAATCAATATTTTCAAACGCTTCTTTAACCGTATAATTATCGCACCGTATTGCATTTACGGTATCATCGGCAAATTTGCATATCTCATTTAATTCACTGCACCTTTTTGCATAAAAACAAGCTATACTTTTGCCGGTAATAAATGACGCTGTAATAATCATTATTGCACCTGTGAGTTTAACGGCTATCATATATATATCCCCTTTCGTTTTTAAAAATATATTTTTTGCTTACGGTATTATTGCTTTTTTCTATATAAACACACAATTCCGCAGGCAATTCGCCCAAAATTTTTTGCGCCTGTTCATACGACGCGTGACAGCTGCAAATTACGCTGCAACCGCCGCCGATTGCTCTTTTAACGGCATTAAAATCATTTTCCGACCATATCTCGTCCATTATTATTACATCGGGCGAAAATGCACGTATCATAAATTCACAGCCATCGGTTTTATTTATACCGTTCATAACAAAACTGTTAATGCCGGTATCGAGCATATTTTCGCCGTTTAATACAGACGCAATTTCCATACGTTCATCAATAATCCCTACTTTAATTATTTTTTTGTGCTTACCGTTAAATGCACAATCACTCAAATATTTTGCCGTACTGCGAAGTATTGTTGTTTTTCCGCTTTTTGGTTTACCCGCTATAATTGTGTTTTTTACTCTGCAACCGTCAAAAATTAGGTCTGTAAAGCAGTCATCATTCAGCTCAAAAGTTTTGGCAATTCTTATTATTACCGATGAAACATTTTTAATTGTTTTAATTTTATTGCTTTCGTAAACAGCGGTGCCGCACACGCCTATTCTGTGTCCGCCTTTTATTGTAATAAAACCGCCTTTAAGTTCTTTTTCAAAGGCATACAAGGAATTATCGCTTGCAAGGTTTAAAACACAGTCTATCATCTTTTTATCTGCTACTGCGGCATCTTTTACGTCATTTGTAAAAATATCGTTTAAATTTGTTATATCTTTTTTTGCATATTTAAAATATATGCAATAATCTCCCATATCGGCTATTACGGGTTTTGCGGCGGTAAGCCGTATTTCGTTAAGTCCGATATTGCTTTTCAGCACAAAATTCACACAGCTTTTTAACGGCTCCGGCAGTATTTTTAATATGCCCTCGCAATTATTCATTTGTATTTTCACCTCTCTTAATGTAACGTTATTTAATTTATATATATTAACGGTTGTCCTTAAATATTACTTGACCTTAAATTTATGTTGTGATAAAATATTATAAGAATAGAGGTGCATATTTATGTCTGAATACAAAAAAGACGGCGAAAATTCAACAAATATTGATTTTGACAGTTTAAAAGACGAACAAACAGTATTGCTTTCGCAGCAAGGCAACAGCCTGGCAACTGATTATATACTTAATAAATACACAAATTTTGTAAGAGCCAAAGCAAGAACGTACTATCTTACAGGCGGCGATAAAGAAGATATTATTCAGGAAGGAATGATAGGCCTTTTTAAAGCCGTGAGAGATTTTAAAAGCAATTCCGCTTCATTCCGTTCTTTTGCAGAATTGTGCATTACACGGCAAATAATAACAGCCGTTAAAACATCAACACGCCTTAAACACAAACCTTTAAGCAATTATATATCTTTAAGCAAACCTGTGTACGACGGCGATGATGAAAAAACCTTAATGGATATTTTTATTGTAAACAATAAAATAGACCCCGAAGAAATAATGATTAACAAAGAAAGAATAACGGCGATTGAAAATAAAGCAACCGAATTGTTAAGCAAGTTTGAACTTGCGGTTTTTTTGCAATATATCGAGGGATTTACCTATTCAAAAATAGCAA
>USKN01000200.1 GCA_900555295.1 uncultured Eubacteriales bacterium | reverse complement strand
GATGTTAATATATCCGCGGATACAAATACAGACAATATCAAAAACGGTCTTGCAGGAAAAAACAGCGACATTAAAATAAACGGTAAACAAAGTGCCAAAGAGTTTACCGATATACAAAACAGTACCGCAAAAGCTGAAATATGCGAGCTTTCGTCATACGGAATTATAAACGGTAAAACCGATACCGAGTTTAAACCGTTTGATACAATGACACGCGCCGAGTTTGCCGCAATAACGGTTCGTGCACTCGGACTTGCAAATAAAAGCAATATAACATTTGAAGATGTAAAAACATCCGATTGGTATTATGATTATATATCGGTTGCATATAATTACGGCATAATCACGGGAGAATCGCAAAGTATATTTAACCCTAACGGATTGATAACCAAACAAGAGGCTGCTGTAATGATACAGCGAACAGCCAAACTGTGCGGTTTAAACACAGTATATACAAACGATTTAACACGCGATATACTTTCGGCATACACCGATTATACAACCGTAAGCGATTGGGCAAAACAATCGCTTGCATTTTGCTACGACAGCAAAATCCTGCCCGATACGGATATGGAAATAAATCCTTTAAAAAACGTAACCCGTGAGGAAATTGCGTATATACTGTTTAATATGTTATCTGAAGCTCAATTAATATAATAAAACAAAACAGAGTTTAAGAATACTCCGTTTGTCAATACGTTAACGCCTGACAAATATGGATTATATCAGTTAAACTCTGTTTTTATTTTATAATAATATTATATTGTCTTTTTTACATTCATCACGCATTTCATCCGGCCATACAGATACCTGTACCTCACCGATATGCGCCTTTTCAAGTAAAAACATACACAATCTTGACTGCCCTATTCCGCCGCCAATAGTGAGAGGAAGTTTACACTCGGCAATAAGCTTATGAAATTCAAATTTTAATCTATCTGAAGCATTGGCTTTTTCAAGCTGGCTTACAATAGATTTTTCATCAACACGAATACCCATAGATGATAATTCAAGAGCCGAATTTAACACATCATCCCACACAAGAATGTCACCATTTAATGTCCAATCATCATAATCGGGCGCTCTGCCGTCGTGTTTAATACCGCTTTTAAGCAAATCGCCTATTTGCATTATAAACACTGTTTTGTGTTCACGTACAATTAGGTTTTCTCTTTCTTTGGGCGTTTTATCGGGATACATATCCTCAAGTTGCTGAGTTGTTATAAAAAACACATCTGTGCATACTTTTTTTGAAAGCGTGCGGTATTCATTCATTACAACATCTTCCGCATCCGAAATTGCTTTTACAATTTTTTTAACAATATCTTCCAAAAATTCAACGCATCTGTCATCTCTGTTTATAACTCGCTCCCAATCCCATTGATCAACATAAATTGAATGAACATTATCACATTCGTCATCGCGGCGAATAGCGCTCATATCGGTATATATACCCTCACCTGCGCTATATCCGTAACGGTATAATGCCATTCTTTTCCATTTGGCAAGCGATTGTACAACTTCGCATTGTGTGCCGATACGCTTTGTATCAAACTCAACTTTGCGTTCTATACCGTTTAAGTCATCATTTATACCCGATTTGGATGTAACAATAAGCGGAGCGGTAATTCTATAGAGATTAAGTGAAGCGGAAAGCTTTTGCTGAAATGTATCTTTTATAAGTTTAATTGCCTTTTGAGTATCTTTAAGCGAAAGCTTTGATGAATATTTTTCGGGTAATATTAAATCTCTCATTATAGTTCCTTTCACACGAGACACACAGAATATAATCTGTGTGTCTATGTTGATATTTTAATAATATTTAAATTTTATCATACACAGCCTTGTGCTTTCATTGCTTCGGCAACTTTAAGAAAACCTGCAATGTTTGCACCTGCCATATAATTACCTTCCATACCGTATTCTTTTGCAGCACTGTCGCAAGCTTTGAATATGCTAATCATAATATCGTGAAGTTTTTTGTCAACTTCTTCAAATGTCCAGCTGTATCTGATTGAGTTTTGGCTCATTTCAAGACCTGATGTTGCAACACCGCCTGCATTTGCAGCCTTTGCGGGTCCGTAAAGAATACCGTTTTCAAGGTAAACATTAATAGCTTCGGGTGTTGAAGGCATATTTGCACCTTCCGAAACAGCAAAGCATCCGTTTTTAACAAGAATTTTTGCGCTTTCTTCATCAATTTCGTTTTGTGTTGCACACGGAAGAGCTATATCGCAGGGGATTGTCCAAATACCTTTGCAGCCTTCGTGATATTCTGCTGTAGGATGAGTTGCAACATATTCTTTAATTCTCTTTCTTTCAACTTCTTTAAGCTGTTTAACTGTTTTAAGGTCAATACCGTTTTTATCGTATACATATCCGTTTGAATCGCTGAGCGCAACAACCTTTGCGCCAAGTTCAGTTGCCTTTTGGGTTGCGTAAATGGCAACATTACCCGAACCGGATATAACAACAGTTTTACCGTCAAAGCTTTTGCCGTTTGCTTTAAGCATTTCTTCGGTAAAATAGCAAAGACCAAATCCCGTTGCTTCCGTTCTTGCAAGTGAGCCGCCGAATGTAAGGCCTTTACCTGTAAGTACGCCCGTAAACTCGTTGCGGATTTTTTTGTACTGTCCAAACATATATCCAATTTCTCTTGCGCCTGTTCCAATATCGCCTGCGGGCACGTCACAATCCGGACCTATATGTTTTGAAAGCTCTGTCATAAAGCTTTGGCAAAAACGCATTACTTCGCCGTCGGATTTACCCTTGGGGTCAAAGTCCGAGCCGCCTTTAGCACCGCCCATAGGGAGTGTTGTAAGACTGTTTTTAAATATTTGTTCAAAACCAAGGAATTTAATTATACCGCTGTATACCGACGGGTGAAGTCTTATTCCGCCTTTATAAGGTCCGATTGCAGAATTAAACTGAATACGGAAACCGCGGTTAACCTGTGTTTTTCCGTTATCGTCAACCCAGGGAACACGGAATATAATTTGTCTTTCGGGTTCTACAAGGCGGTCAACCACACCTGCCTCAACAAGGTCAGGTCTTTTTTCAATTACAGGTTCAAGGCATTCCAAAACTTCTGTAACTGCCTGAACAAACTCGGGTTCTCCCGCATTTCTTTTCTTGACTGTTTCAAGAACATTGCATAAGTACTGATTTTTCATTTTTTCTATCTCCATTTCTTTTTACATTTTATATTT
>USKN01000199.1 GCA_900555295.1 uncultured Eubacteriales bacterium | reverse complement strand
ATTTTTGTCGGTATAAGGAAAACACCGCAGAGAATACTTGCCGTATTTTCAAGGTATTTGACGCAATAACGGCGAAAATCTCTATGTTATACCAATACGGGTTCAGGTCCCGTTTACCTAAGACAATGAAATTTGCCTATTTCCTATATATAATACCACATTTTTTGCGGCTGTGTCAATATTTTGTTTTAAATATATTATAATTTGTAATATTACAGATACATTCCGTCGTACGACGCCGCGTCAACGCTTATAAGTGCGGTAAGTTCGGGGCGGTTATCGTAATTGCCCGCAAGATACATTGTATTGTATATTCCGGGTCTTATTGCCTGCACTCCCCCATTAAGCAATACTTTATCGCTGTTTGCCTCTTTTACCGTAAAGTCGTATCTATCGGGTATAATCGGTATATATTTGCTTATTTCAAGGTAATCTATATCGCCCAGAATTTTATACTTTCCTGCGTAAATATCGGGCTTTGTCAGGTTGGGCGAAAGATTGCATATACGCAAATGCCCCATAGAAACATTATCTCTTTCGTACGGTTCGTAAATGCCGTAAAGCGACGGCTCGCCCGCAATACTTACTATTGCAACGGTATATACACTGTTTTTGTCAAAATCAATGGTTATGCTTGAAAGCTGTTCTCCGTTTGAATTGGATTTTGCATACAATTCGTTAATACCTTCGTTTACTTTTACATACTTGGAAAAATCGCCGAAATTTAATGTGTTTTCGTACTTTTCTCCGTTCACATAAAAATCTATGCTTCCTTGATATGCGTTCAAAAACCTTACGTACGGATATTTAAATTCCGCAGTTTTAATTGTAGCCATTACAGTTATTCCTCCCTGTTTAAAAATGCCGACAGACAGTCCATAAGCCCGTCAAGCCTTAATTCTATGGCATCAAGCCTTTTAAGTAATTCGCCGCTCCCGAGTGCCGACAGCATTTGCTGCTTTGAATATTGGGCAACTCTTTCACCGTCTGCATATGCTTTTACTTTTTCGGGTCGAACGGTTTCGGCTTGCGGCATATTTATTGCCGAAAAAGTCTCTATGTCTGCGGCGGCACAGTCAAAGTACAGTTTGTGGGGATTCAGCGCCGAACGTATTCTGCACCAAATTTTGTTTCGCCCCAAAACAACGCTCTGCATAGGTGTTGTAAATTGACTGCCCATATCCGAATGACAGCTGTATACCGTTTTGCCCTCAACCCATAAAGCATTTGCCTTTTTATTGTATGCCCATACCGAAACAAGTGTGTCACGGCGCATACCAAATCCTATTTTTTGTTCCTCTCTTTTTAAATCGTCCGTATAGCACAAAATAACGTAATTTCCGCTGTCGGTTGTGTAAACAATATGCATATCGTTGTCGTCGAACACGGCGGATATTTTTAAAAATTCGTCTGTTATGCCGCATTCGCTGTCCTCAAAAGCTTTTTGCGACCATTTGTAAATTTTGTATTTGTTAACCTCCTCATCATTTGAGTATATAATATGTATATTTCCGTCTATATCGGCGGCGGTACAGAAAGCGCCGGCATTTTTTATGCAGTCTATAACCTCCGGCGAATAGCTTTTTGATCCGTCATATGCCTGATAAACAAGCATTGTTTTTTCACCGTACTCAAGAGTGTATATGACACTTACCCTGCCCGATATTTCAAATATGTTTATTTTTTTGATTGCTTCAGTATGTCCGCGGCTTACCATTAAAGTTTCGGTTATCGTTTCTTTATCGGTACAGCGAATATACAAAACGGACGAGTCTTTTGTGGATGCCGCTATATGTATTTCGCCCGTTTTTGAACACACCCCGTCAAACGAGATTATTTCGCTGTCGGTGATTTGCTTTGGCTGTGAAAATTTTTCTTTTGAGTATAATTTGCCGTTCTGAACATAAAACAGTACCTTTTTGCTGTTGGTATATATAAGTATAGGTAGCAACTTAAATCACCTCCTAATAATGATATTAAATAAAAACAAAAATATTCAATCATTGTGATTTTTTTTGCTTTTATTCATTAAAAATACCGAATTTTTGCAATTTATGAAATTATATGTTGCAAAGATTATTAATATGTTATAAAATATTTTTAGTTAAGAGGAAGTCGAACAATATCTTTGGAGGGAAAATAAAAATGACAGGTTTTTTTAAACGCAAAGGCATAAAACTATCATTAAAAATTTATTTTATAGACGCATTGGGCGCTATGGCATTAGGTCTTTTTGCATCGCTTTTAATAGGTACAATCTTTGGAACGGTATATGATAAAACAGGAATTGAATTTTTTAAATCAATGAAAGATTTTGCATCCGGTGCGGCAGGCCCCGCAATGGCGGTTTCAATAGGTACGGCACTTGGCGCGCCAACGCTTGTGCTTTTATCGCTTTGTGCGGTTGGAACGGCGTCAAACACATTGGGCGGTCCTATGGGTACGTTTGTTGCAACAGTAATCGCGGCAGAACTCGGTAAAATTGTTTCAAAAGAAACAAAAATCGATATTATTGTTACTCCTACCGTTACAATAGCGGCAGGCACGGCTGTTTCTATGTTTGTGGGACCATGGATAAACCTTGCAATGACAAGTCTCGGTAATTTTATTATAACCTGTACCGAAATGCAGCCGTTTATAATGGGTATACTCGTTTCGGTTGTAATGGGTATTACGCTTACACTTCCCATAAGTTCGGCGGCAATATGTGCGTCGTTGGGTCTTATAGGTCTTGGCGGAGGTGCCGCTACGGCAGGCTGTTGCGCACAAATGATAGGATTTGCATTTATGAGTTATAAAGAAAACGGTATCGGCGGACTTGCGGCACAAGGACTGGGCACAAGTATGCTTCAAATGGGAAATATTGTTAAAAACCCCATTATATGGCTGCCGTCAATAATTGTTTCGGCAATTACGGGACCGCTTGCAACGTGTGTATTTAAGCTTGAAAACGGTGTTGCGGTTGCGTCGGGTATGGGAACCTGCGGATTAGTGGGTCCTATAGGTATTATGGCAGCCGAAAATTTTGACCAATTCAGATTATTGGGTATGATTTTAATTTGTTTTGCAATCCCCGCAATTTTAACTCCCGTAATCAGTTTTTGGTTTAAAAAAATTGGTTGGATAAAAAAAGATGATTTAAAACTTAATTTATAATTTATTGTGACAGACGATATAGAGGGTGTAGCAAAACGAAAGCGTTTTTCTACACCCTCTTTTAGGGGCTTT
>USKN01000198.1 GCA_900555295.1 uncultured Eubacteriales bacterium | reverse complement strand
TTATTTTTTTTGCTGTTTTTTTTCATCATTAATCCTCCCCGTAAAACACTTCATAAAGTGACAATCCTTGGGGCGGTGCCGTAGGCCCCGCAAAAGAACGGTCTTTTTGATTAATAATTTTTTTTACATCAGACGGTTTTATTTTTCCCTCTCCAGCCATAACAAGTGTGCCTGTAATTATACGAACCATATTATACAAATACCCGTCGGCATTAATATACATTGTAATTTTACTGCCCTTTTTTTTGATATTAATATAGTTTACCGTTCTTACGGCAGATGTAACTTGAGCTCCGCTTGTCATAAAAGATGTAAAATCGTGTTTGCCTATAATATATTTTGCGGCAGCACGCATTTTTTTTACATCAAGCTGTGAAAAAGTGTACTGCCATTCATAGTTTCTTGAAAAAATATCGCGTTCTTTAATGTTATTTATAACGTATCTGTATGTTTTGGATACGGTATCAAAACGTGCGTTAAAATCATTGCTTACTTCACGGCAATCCAAAATTTTTATATCTCCGCCCTGCTTTAAAAAACCGTTGTTTAAAACAATGGGAAGCTTTTGGGCAGGAATGGGAAAATCGGTATAAAAATTACATACGTACATTACAGCGTGTACTCCCGCGTCGGTCCTGCTGCACCCCGTAACTGTAACGGGTGTATGTGTTACGGCAGAAAGTGATTTTTCAATTGCGCCCTGAACCGTATCGGCGTTGGGCTGTATTTGAAATCCGTGATACCGCGTTCCGTCATATTGTAATGTAAGTTTTAAATTTCTCATAATTTCACCGTTTTTTTTATAATACTTTAGAGGATAAAACAACCGCGGCGGTAAACAAAACCATCACGGCAAGACATATCCAATCACCGCAGTTAATTTTAAGTTCTCTTAATCTTGTGCGTCCCTCGCCGCCTCGGTAACATCTGCATTCCATTGCTGTTGCAAGCTCGTCCGCTCTTCGAAATGAGCTTATAAAAAGCGGAACAAGAATAGGCACAAGCGCTTTTGCACGGTTTAATATATTGCCGCTTTCAAAATCGGCACCGCGTGCTTTTTGCGCTTTTATAATTTTATCGGTTTCTTCTAAAAGTGTGGGAATAAACCGTAGTGCAATTGTCATCATCATTGCAAGTTCATGTGCAGGCAGTCCTATTTTTGCAAACGGAGTAAGCAGTTTTTCTATTCCGTCGGTAAGCATTATGGGTGACGTGGTAAATGTTAAAAGCGATGTACCCATAACAAGAAATATAAGCCGCAATGCCATTAAAACAGCATTTTTTACTCCCGTTACTGTTACTTTAAAAATACCTGCCTTAAAAATAACATCGTCTGATGTTGTCATAAATATATTAATAACCGCTGTAAAAATAATAATAAAAATCAGCGGTTTTAATCCTTTTAAAATAAGTTTAAGCTTAACTCTTGACAAAAAAACCATTCCCAGCGTAAATAAAGCCGTTACAATATAACTTAATATGCTGTCTGCCATAAAAACCGCTATTATATAAATAAATGTTGCAATAATTTTAAATCTCGGGTCAAGACTGTGAATTGGTGATTTCACAGGAAAATACTGCCCCAAAGTTATATCGGTAAGCATTACATTTCTCCTTTGGTGTTTTTTTGTGTTAAGTATTTACAAATTGCATTGTATGCCCCGTCTACGGTATAAATGCTGTCATCTATGTTTATGCCGTTTCTTTTAAGTTCGCTCATAACAACGCTTATTTGCGGTACGTTCAGTCCGAGTGATTTTAACAATTCTTTTTCACGAAACACATTTTCAACAGTGTCAAACAATGCAAGCCGTCCGCTGCCGAGTACCATAACGCGGTCGGCAATTTTTGCAATGTCCTCCATACTGTGCGAAACGGTAATAATTGTTTTACCGCTCTTATGAAGCTTTTTCATAAGGCTTAACAGTTCTTCTCTGCCAATCGGGTCAAGTCCTGCAGTTGGTTCATCAAGAATAAGTATTTGCGGGTTCATTGCCAAAACACCTGCAATTGCAACTTTTCTTTTTTGACCGCCCGACAGTTCAAACGGCGATTTATCAAGTAATTTTGCGTCAACCCCCAATAGATTTATTACTTCAAATATTATTTCTTTAATTTTATCTTCGCTGTATCCTAAATTTAACGGACCGTATGCAATATCTTTGTATACGGTTTCTTCAAAAAGCTGATATTCGGGGTACTGAAACACAATACCGACTTTACTGCGGATATCTTTCATATTAACTCCCTTTTGTGTAATATCAATTCCGTCAATATAAATATGTCCGCTGTCGGGTTTTAACAAACCGTTTAAATGCTGAATAAGTGTGGATTTGCCCGAACCCGTATGCCCTATTATTCCTATAAATTCACCGTCATCTATTGTAAACGAAACATTGTCAAGAGCGCGTCTTTCAAACGGTCCGTCTTTTGAATATATATGAATAAGATTTTCAACCGTTATTGACATAATTTAAGCAGCTCCTTTACGCATTCGTCTATGCTTAAAACATTTGTGTTTATATTGTAGCCTTTTTGTTTAAGCCTGTATACCAATTCAGTTGTTTGAGGAACATCAAGTCCGAGTTTTTTTATTTTTTCTATATCTCTAAATACTTCATACGCAGTTCCGTCCAATGCAATATTTCCGTCGTCAATAACAATAATACGGTTTGCCTGAACAGCCTCGTCCATATTATGCGTAATAAGTACAACGGTAATTCCGTAATCGCGGTTAAGTGTATTAATTGTTTTCATTACTTCGGCTCTTCCCGATGGGTCAAGCATTGCCGTTGGTTCATCAAACACTATAATATCAGGCTTCATTGCAATAACACCTGCAATTGCAACGCGCTGTTTTTGTCCGCCGGAGAGCAAATGCGGAGCCTGCGATTTATATTTAAGCATACCTACCGCCGTAAGAGCATAATCAACCCGTGCGCGTATTTCGCTCGGTTCAATGCCCAAATTTTCAGCGGCAAAAGCAACATCATCTTCAACAATTGTGGCTACTATTTGATTGTCGGGGTTTTGAAATACCATAGCCGCCTTTGAACGGATATTCCATAAAAGTTTTTCATCGGACGTATCCATTCCTTCAACATATACTTTACCGCCAACGGGAAGTAAAATTGCATTTATATGTTTGGCAAGCGTTGATTTACCCGAACCGTTATGACCGAGTACGGCTGCAAATTCGCCTTTTTTTATATTTAAATTAATATTATTTAAAATAA
>USKN01000197.1 GCA_900555295.1 uncultured Eubacteriales bacterium | reverse complement strand
CAAACGGGACCCGAACCCGTATTGGTTTAACATAGAGATTTTCGCCGTTATTGCGCCAAACAGAGCGGTTGACTTTTTTGCAAGATTTGTATATAATATAGTTGGATAATATTGCGAAAGGGGATATACAATGGCAAAGGCAATAATAGCAATGAGCGGAGGCGTTGACTCAAGTGTTGCGGCACTTATGACAATACGCGCGGGATATGAATGTATAGGCGCTACTATGAAACTTTTCAACAACGAGGATATAGGTGAAAGCCGCGAAAAAAGCTGTTGTTCACTTGAAGATGTTGACGACGCGAGAAGTGTTGCACGTACGCTTGGTATGCCTTTTTATGTTTTTAACTTTACCGACAGTTTTAATGAGGCGGTAATAGATAATTTTATAGACGACTACGAAAACGGGCGAACACCCAATCCGTGTATAGACTGCAACAGATATTTAAAGTTCGGTAAAATGTATCACAGAGTAAAAGAAATAGAATATGATTATGTTGTAACGGGACATTATGCACGCATAGAAAAAAGCGGCGGAAGATATTTGCTTAAAAAGGCGGTTGACGATACAAAAGACCAAAGTTATGTGTTGTACTGTATGACGCAGGATCAGCTTGCGCACACACTTTTTCCGCTTGGCGGTTATAAAAAATCCGAAGTGCGTGAGATTGCCCAAAAAAACGGGTTTATTAATGCCAAAAAGCGTGACAGCCAGGATATTTGCTTTGTTCAAAACGGGTCGTATACCGACTTTATAAAACAGTATACGGGTAAAAGTTATCCGGAGGGTGATTTTGTTGATGAAAACGGAAATAAACTCGGCAGACACAAAGGAATTATTTATTATACCGTGGGTCAGCATAAAGGGCTTGGTATTGTTACGGACGAGCCTATGTATGTTAAAAAAATATGCCCCCAAACAAATACGGTTGTATTGAGCAACAGCGAGGGTCTTTTTACAAAAACGCTTTTTGCAAACAATATTAATTTAATATCAACCGATAATATATATACTCCTATGAAAATTTCGGCTAAAATAAGATACCGTCAAAAGGAGCAAAGCGCAACGGTTGTGCAGACGGATGATGATACAATTAAAGTTGAGTTTGACGAACCCCAGCGTGCAATTACATCGGGACAGGCTGTTGTTTTATACAACGGCGATATTGTAGTGGGCGGAGGTACCATAATATAATGACGTATAAAATAAAATTTAAACAAATAATATGTTTAATTGTAATATTTATAACAATATTATGTATGTCGGGGTGCGCAAAGGACGGTATATCGGTACAAATAGACGGAAAACCTCTTGATTCGGAGGTTGGTGCGGTAATTAAAGACGACCGTACGTTTGTTCCTATGCGGGCGATATTTGAGGCACTCGGCGCTCAAGTTGAATGGGACGGTTCGTCGCAAACGGTAACGGGCATAAAAGACACAACTAAAGTAAGCATTAAAATAGGCGAAAACGTGCTGTACAAAAACGGCGAAGCAATTAAAACCGATGCCGCGGCATATGTTTCTGACGGTCGCACAATGGTTCCCGTACGTGCCGTTGCACAAAGCTTTGGGTGCAATGTAAGCTGGGATGATGAAAACTCGGCGGTTAAAATTACCACTGCATTTGCGGTTAGGGTACATTTTATGGATGTGGGTCAAGGCGACAGCGCTTTTATAGAATTGCCGGGCAATAAATGTATGCTTATAGACAGCGGCGAGCGCGAATATGCCGATACAGTTATAAATTACATAAAAAATCTTGGTTACAAAACATTAAATTATGTGGTTGCAACTCACCCTCATACCGACCATATGGGGTGTATGGCGGAAATAATAAACGCATTTAACATAGAAAAGTTTTATATGCCCGAGGCTGTAAATACATCAAACACATTTGATAAAATGCTTGACGCACTTGCAAATTCACAGGCTGATGCCATATATGCATACGCCGGCAATACAATATTTGATTATGACGGGGCAAAGGCGGTGTTTTTGTCACCTAAATCACCTAAATACAGTAATTTAAACGACTATTCGGCTGTTGTAAAACTTACATTTAAAAATTCGTCGTTTTTGTTTATGGGCGATGCCGAAAAGAAACCCGAAAACGAAATGCTCACGGGCGGATATGATTTAAAAGCAGATGTTTTAAAGGCGGGACATCACGGCAGCAATACGTCAAATACCGAAAAATTTATACGTGCCGTTGCTCCGAAATACGCGGTAATAAGCGTGGGAAAAGAAAACGCGTACAGTCACCCTCACGCGCAAACCCTTGCGCTTTTTAAAACACTCGGCACAAAGGTTTACAGAACCGATGAAAACGGAACGGTTATTGTATCAACCGACGGCAGCTCATATACAATAGAAACTCTTAAAAATGTTATTGAACCCAATGCACCAAACGAAAGCGAAAACAATAACATTGAAAGCGCATTATCACCCGATGATACGGTGTATATAACAAAAACAGGCAAAAAATATCACAGTGAAAGCTGTACAATGCTTAAAAGCACCAAAATAAAAACAACCTTGGGCGAAGCGATTAATAAAGGATTATCGCCTTGTTCAAGGTGTATGGATTAAAAACCGTAACGCGGCAAAATGTAATTGTTTTGCCGCGTTATTTGATTATGTATGGGTTTTTACCGCATACATCTGTTTAAATTTTTAAGGCTATTTGTATTTTATATTGGTCTTTGGCGCACTCTATTATACCTCTTTTTTTTAAAACGGCGGATTTATGCGCCGACAGCATAACATTATCGTATACCGCATTTCCGTCTGTTTGCGACATAATACATATTTGACCGCCTTTTTGGAGTGCTTTAAATTTAATAAATGTTTTTGCGTTAGACAATGCCTCGTACGGGGGTGTTTTTATTATGGCAATGCAGCAAATCGGCAAAGGTATATGTACGGTAAGGGGGTAGAGCAAAAAAACTGCTTTTGCGCCGAGATAAATATATAAAAACAAATTAATAATACCGCTTATTATGTAAAATGCGGTAAATTCCATAATGCAAAATTTATTTTTCGGTTCTTTTATAAAAAGTGCCGTAAGTATAAATCCGTATAAAGTAACAATTATATAATTTATAATGCTCAAAATAATTTTCCCCCTTTTCTTTTAAATATTAACATATGTTACCTATTATTTTACACTTTTTATTTTGCAATTCAATAAAAACGTCATAACTTGCGAAAAAATGTAATAAAAAGCATAAAAGATTTTAAAAATATTTGCAAAAATTTTTATTAT
>USKN01000196.1 GCA_900555295.1 uncultured Eubacteriales bacterium | reverse complement strand
ACACATTTCCGTACCGATACGTGACAGTTTTGTAATATAAATTATTATGCTTCTTTTTTCACTGTTCTTGTACGCGCAGCTCTCGGTTTGAGTTTAATCTCTCCGGGATGTTCCACCATTTGTTTAGAAACAATCACTTTTTTAACAAGCGGGTCCGACGGAGCGGTAAACATAATATCCGACATTGCTTCTTCCATAATGGCTCTAAGTCCCCTTGCACCCGTTTTGCGTTCTATTGCCTTATCGGCAATTGCATTAAGTGCCGAATCTTCAAAGTCAAGTGTTACATTATCGTATTCAAGTAACTTTTTGTATTGCTTAACCAATGCATTTTTTGGCTTTGTTAATATACTTACAAGCGCGTCCTTATCAAGGTTATCCAAAGTAACAGTAACGCTCATTCTGCCTATAAATTCCGGTATAAGTCCAAATTTCATTAAATCCTGCGGTTGAACGTCTTTTAAAATTTTTCCCACGTTTTTTTCGGTTTTGGAAGTTATTTCAGCGCCAAAACCGAGCGATTTTTTACCCGTGCGCTTTTCAATTATTTTTTCAATGCCGTCAAAAGCACCGCCGCATATAAATAAAATGTTTGATGTATTTATTTGTATACATTCCTGCTGCGGATGTTTTCTTCCGCCCTGCGGAGGAACGGACGCAACGGTTCCTTCAAGAATTTTCAAAAGCGCCTGCTGCACACCCTCACCGCTAACATCTCGCGTAATGGAAGGGTTTTCGGATTTTCTGGCTATTTTATCTATTTCATCGATATAAATTATACCCATTTGGGCACGTTCTATATTGTAATCTGCCGCTTGAATAAGCTTGAGCAAAATATTTTCAACGTCCTCACCCACATAACCTGCCTCGGTAAGAGATGTAGCGTCGGCAATTGCAAAAGGTACATCTACAATTTTGGCAAGAGTTTGTGCAAGAAGTGTTTTACCCGAACCCGTGGGGCCAAGCATTAATACGTTGCTTTTTTGTATTTCAACATCGTTTTGCTCACCGTCGGAAATTCGTTTGTAATGATTGTATACGGCAACACAAAGTTTTTTCTTTGCATTTTCCTGTCCAACAACATACTGATCCAAAATTTCCTTCATTTCGGTTGGCTTTGGAAGTGTATCCAAATCTGCGCTGTATTGCTCCTGTTCGTGTTCGGCAATTGCTTCATCGAGCATATCCGAAAATTCACCCTCAAGAATATCGTTGCATACATCAATACATCTGTTACATATATATAATCCCTCTTTCGGTCCTGCTATAAGGCGCTCAACAAGTTCTTGAGGCTTACCGCAGAAAGAACAGGTTATACTCTTTTTTTTATCGCTCATCGCAAGCAACACTCCTTATTTTCTTTTTTCGAGAACCTCATCAATTAAGCCGTATTCTTTTGCTTCGGGTGCCGAAAGAAAATTATCTCTGTCGGTATCTTTTTCAATTACATCAAACGGCTTACCAGTACGTTCACTGAAAATTTTGTTTAATTTTTCTTTTGTTTTAATAATATGGTCGCAGTGAATTTGCATATCCGATGCCTGCCCCTGCATACCGCCCAAAGGCTGATGTATCATTATTTCACTGTTTGGAAGTGCATATCTTTTGCCTATTTCGCCGGCACAAAGTAAAAACGCACCCATAGATGCCGCCATACCTATGCATATGGTAGATACATCGCATTTAATATATTGCATTGTATCATAAATTGCAAGTCCTGCCGATACCGAACCGCCCGGGCTGTTAATATAAAAGCTTATATCTTTATCGGGGTCCTCTCCCTCAAGAAACAAAAGCTGTGCTATTATTACACTCGCCGACGCGTCGTTTACTTCTCCGTCCAAAAACACAATTCTGTCTTTTAAAAGTCTGGAATAAATATCGTAAGACCTTTCTCCTCTGCTTGATTGTTCAATTACCATTGGTACCAAACTCATAATTAATCCTCCTTTTTGGTGTTACGTAAAAGTCGTAATCCGTTTTTGAAATTAAATTAAATATATTGTTTTGCTTGCAAATTGCACCTTTTGCGAAACTCTTTTTTGTACGAGTTGCAAAAGGCGCTTTTTTATTTTACGGCAAGTATGGCTTATATAAACTTGCCTAACCGTTTAATTATTCGGCTTTATCTTCTGTTTTTTTAGTGGTTTTTCTTGTTCTTTTGGGTTTTTCACCGTCATCAGCCGCTTTTTTTGCAGTTGTTTTTTTTGCGGTCGTTTTTTTAGGTTTATCTTCCGCGTCTTTTTTTGCCGCAGTTTTCTTTGTAGCTTTGGGTTTACCCTCTTTTGCGGCGTCGGCAATAAGTTTTACGGCTTTTCTTATTTTAAGGTCTGCCTTTATGCTTTCTTTTTCGTTATCGCCCATAAGCTTTTTAAGTTTATCAAGCTCCATTTTGTAAAGCTCTGCCATAGCTTTAAGTTCTGCCTCAACGTCATCATCTGTTATTTCAATATTTTCGGCATTTGCAACAGCTTCAAGAACAAGATTTGTTTTAACCTGTTCTTTTGCAGGTTCTTTATATGCCTCTTTAAAGCTGTCGGGTGTAGAACCTGTCATTTGCATATACTGTTCCATATTAAGTCCCTGTGAAGAAAGACGATAACCGAAATCTTTTACAAGTTCATTAATTCTTTCGTTTATCATACATTCGGGAATATCCACCTCTGCATTGTCAACAACGGCTTTTATAACGTTATTTTCAAACTCGCTTTGAGTTCTTGTTTCGTTTGCTTTATCCATTCTGTCTTTAATGCTGTTTTTGTATTCTTCAAATGTATCAAATTCACTTACATCTTTTGCAAATTCATCATCAAGTGCGGGAAGTTCTTTTTCCTGTATTTGATTTACCGTTACTTTAAATGTTGCGGGTTTGCCTTTTAATTCCTCTGCGTGGTAATCTTCGGGGAATGTAACGTTAATTTCGGTTTCTTTACCTATTTCGGCACCTATAAGCGCATCTTCAAATCCCGGTATAAACTGACCTTTGCCTATTTCGAGTGTATAATCTTTACCTTTGCCGCCCTCAAAAGGTTTGCCATCAACAAAACCTTCAAAATCTATAATTGTTACGTCACCTGCTTTTACAGGTCTTTCAACGTCTGTCATACGTGCATTTTTTTCTTGAGCCGATTTTATTTCGGCATCAACGTCGGCATCTTCTGTTTTATATACATTTTTTTCTGCCGTAATACCTTTGTATTCACCAAGCTTTACTTCGGGTTTAACGGTAACTTTTGCCGTAAGTACAAGGTCTTTGCCTTCGCCGATTTCTTCTATATCGATTTCGGGCATTTCAACAGGTTCAATTTTAGCTTCTTTTACCGCAAACTCATATGCGTCGG
>USKN01000195.1 GCA_900555295.1 uncultured Eubacteriales bacterium | reverse complement strand
CCTCGCCTCGAGGAGAGGCTCCGCCGTAGGCGGTGGTGAGGTGGGAATTTATTAATTCATAATTCCTAATTATTTTCCACATCTTTACCCTTTTATTTTTAATACCGCCTTGCATATTGCCGTACCTAAAACCGCACACGCTAAAGCTTCAACAGCGCCGTTTAAGCCAACAAACGCTATTACAAATTTAATCACCGACATATTGCCGCGCATACCCAAAATATAATCGGTTGAACCGAATAAAACCATAAGCGCCGTCATAAAAAAGAGCGTATTGAGCAGTGCTCCCGAAACGGACGATACAATTACGGCTAAATTGTTTGATTTTTGCTTGGGTATTGCACGGAATATAAGTCCGCAAAAATATCCCATTAAAAGACGCGGAATCAAACACACTATAAATGTAAATATGGGATTTATGCCCATAAGCACCGCGCCGAATGCGCTCATTCCCGTTGCCGCTTGTATAAAGCTTGTTATGCCGAATACTCCGCCCAAAAACAGTCCTGTTTTTTCGCCCAATACAATTGCTCCCACTATAACGGGTATGGTAATAAAGGTAATCTCTATTACCCCCGCTTTTAAATACCCTATGGGCGTAAATGCCATAATAAGGATAATTGCAGTGAGCATTGCGTTTGCTGCCAATGTTTTTGTGTTTTTCATAAAAAAATTCCTCCTTGCTGCCGCTCCCGTTTTAGGATACAGCGCATTTAAAATATTTATAATTAAGAAATATACCGCAATAAAGCTTTTACGGTATATTCCGCAATTATTATTATCTTTTTATTTCTTTTTATTTCTCTTTATTTCTCTTTATTTCTCTTTATCGTTATTTTTATTGTATATAATATTAAGCCCGTTTAAAAGCAAATGTTCGTCCAACACTATTTTGTGAAAACAATGTTCTATAATACTTTTCGACAGTCCGCCCGTGGCAATTATATTCATATCTTTGCCTATTTCTTTTTTAATACGGTCTATCATTCCGTCAACCATAGACGCATTGCCGTAAACCACACCCGAGCGCATACACTCCGTTGTATTTTTTGCAATAACAAGCTTTGGCGCTTCAAGGCTTATTTGCGGCAGCTGTGCCGTTGTGCTTGCAAGCGCCTGTATGCCTATTTGCACACCGGGTATTATGGATACTCCCAAAAAAGCGCCGTTTTCATCTACCACCATCATTTTTGTTGCGGTACCCATATCAAGTATAAGCGACGCGCCGCTGTACATATTGTGCGCCGCAACGCACGCGCATATCATATCGGCACCTACCGAGCTGGGGTTATCCACAAGCAGGTTAATGCCTGTTTTTATGCCGGGTCCTACTATCATTGCGTTAACATTGTATGCCTTTTTTATTGCGTTTTTTAAAATGTGATTTAAAGGCGGTACAACCGACGATATTACAGAACCTGTAATTTCGCTGTTTTGAATGTTGTTTAAATGTAATATGCTCATTATTTTTGACGCATATTCATCTTCGGTTTTATATCTGTTTGTTGCTATGCGTGATACAAATTTAAGCTCGTTGTTTAAAAAACCGCCCAGCACAATATTGGTATTTCCCACATCAACCGTAAGTATCATTTTTTACGCACGCTCCCTTGCGGTGTTTGTTTTTATTGCGGCGTCGGCTACCGCTTTTGCAACGGCGCCGCCTATTCTTTTGTCAAATGCTTTTGGCAAAATATAATCGCGTTTAAGCTCGCTATCCGATACAAGGTTTGCTATGGCATATGTTGCCGCCATTTTCATTTCGTCGTTTATTTCGCTCGCGCGTACCGAAAGCGCACCTTTAAATATACCGGGAAATGCCAAAACATTGTTTATTTGGTTGGCAAAGTCCGATCTGCCCGTTCCTACAATATACGCGCCCGCTTCAAGCGCTTCGTCGGGCATTATTTCGGGTACGGGGTTTGCCATTGGAAATACTATAGGCTTTTGCGCCATAGATTTTATCATATCCTGCGACACAATATTGGGTGCCGATACGCCTATAAATACGTCCGCTCCCATAAGCGCGTCTTTTAAAGTACCCGTTTCGCAATTGGGATTTGTAACGTATGCAAGCTCTTTATGCGCCTTATTCAGCGTTAAATCGTCTTTGCAAAGTATGCCGCATTTGTCAACTGCAATTATATTTTTTACGCCGAGTTTTAAAAGGTGAAGTGCAATTGCCGTACCTGCCGAGCCTGCGCCGTTTATTACAAGTTTTATTTTACTTATATCTTTTTCAGACGCTTTAAGTGCGTTTATAAGCGCCGCGCCCACCACTATTGCCGTGCCGTGCTGGTCATCGTGAAAAACGGGAATATCGCACTTCTCTTTAAGTTTTTTCTCTATTTCAAAACACCGCGGTGCGGCTATATCTTCAAGGTTAATTCCGCCGAACGAACCCGATATGTTATATACCGTTTGTACAAATTCGTCAACATCTTTTGTTTTTACGCAAATCGGAAAAGCGTCCACATCGGCAAACTCCTTAAAAAGCACGCATTTGCCCTCCATAACGGGCATACCTGCCTCGGGGCCTATATCGCCCAGCCCCAAAACCGCCGAGCCGTCGGTAATTACCGCAACAAGGTTTTTACGTCTTGTAAGCTCATACGATTTGTTTATGTCGTTTTTTATTTCAATACAGGGCTGCGCAACACCGGGTGTGTATGCAAGCGACAGCTCCTCGCTGTTTGTAACGTGTGCGCGTGATACAACCTCTATTTTGCCCTGCAATTTTTTATGCATTTCAAGTGATTTTTGTTTTATGTCCATACTTTTAAAAACTCCTTAAAACTTAATAACTTTATTATAACCGACTTTTAATGATATGTCAATATTTTGGCGGAGTTTATCATATATATAAATAAAGTAATATCCGATGTGGGTGATAATTTGAAAAAGACATTTTTTTTATTTTTTTTATATAATCCGGTCCCGTATATTGTTTCTCCCTTATTCTATACGTCCCATCCACAGCTATAAACGTCGCATTTATTTTAAGCAAAGCCTCGACTTCCGCAAAAGAACCGGTGATACGTACAAATCCATCTTCAAATATCGATTTAGTAAGACAAATTACAGGTAAAGATGTATTTTGCATTATATAACGACACTTTTCAATACCACAACTTCGAATTCCGACAGCACCGCCAAGTTCGGCACACCTTGCAAAATCGCCTACACCTTTCGGTGTATTAAACGGAGAACCCTCTTCTGCCTGACAAGAAACGATAAGGCCGTTTTTAATTTTTTCCAACACATTCATGACAATTAAACTCTTCTATGGTGTTTATAATATATACATATTAACAGGAGTAATGAAACCATTGCAGACAGTATCCAAAACATACGGATAAAT
>USKN01000194.1 GCA_900555295.1 uncultured Eubacteriales bacterium | reverse complement strand
CGAAAAAATGGATTTCGACGTTGACCCCATAGTTGAAAACGACAGAACGCTGGTTCCGTTCAGGGCTATTTTTGAGGCACTCGGCTGTGCCGTAACATATATCGATTACGGTGATGGAAAACCGATTGTGAGCGCTCAAAGGGGCAATGAGTATGTGACGCTTTATATAAACAATACAACAATGTATGTAAACGGTGATGAAGTTACATTGGACGTTGCGCCCAAAATTGTAAACGACAGAACATTGGTGCCGCTGCGTGCCGTATCGGAAAGCCTTGACTGTGACGTAAAATGGTATGACGATAAAAACACCGCCGCAATTTTTCAAAAAATGGGGCAGTATAACATTACACCGTCACGTTTGGAAAAAACCGTTACATACGGTGATAATGTTCTTATGACCATAACTTGCGTATATCCTGTTATAGAAAACAGCGAAAACAATGAGTTTATAGATAAAATAAATAAAAAATACCGCGATATGGCAGACTCCTTTTCGGCTGATATAGAAAAAGAATATTCCTCCGACGCGGAAAATATGTTTGAAAACCTTGAAAACTATACGCCTATGAACTTTGAGCTTACATATACCGTAAACACTAACCGCAAAGATATAATATCCATAACAACGGCGGATTACAGAAACTCCAACGGTGCGCACCCGTACACTATGTCAAGCTCCGTAACATATGATATGTCGGACGAAAAAGAGCTTTCGCTCTATGACGTATTGGACGGTACGGAAAGCGAAATAGATGACGCTGTATGCGAAGGCTTTACCGAGCTTTTAACCGAAAACGGCATTGAAATGACCGACGAGCAGGTAAATACCGTTAAAAATGCCGCGCCGATTGTTAATTGGTATGTAAAAGACGGCTCAATTGTGCTTTACTATAATCAATACGATATAGCTCCGTATGCGTTCGGCGTACCCACAATAGAAATACCGTACGACGCGGACGTAATGAAAGTAGATTTATCGGAGGCGGAGCTTGACGCACTTGAATTTGAACTTGACGGCAACCCTACAACAGGCTACAGCTGGGAGATTACCGATACCGACAGCGATAAGCTCGATATACAAAGCGAATATATCCCCAATGAAACCGATAAGGACATTAACGGTGCCGGCGGAAAATATAAATTTACCGTAAAGGGTATTTCTTCGGGCAATGCGTCGTTTAACCTCTCGTATATGAGAAATTTTGAAAAAGACAAACCCGCACTTAAAGACGTATCATATAAGCTTTATGTATCAAAAGATAATAAAGTAACGGTTATAAGCAATTCATTAACCGAAAATATTTCAGACTGATATTTGCTTATCTACGCCGCCAAATATGATAAAAGCGAATTTAAAAGCGCCTCAAAAATGCTTGCTATGCACAAAAGAGTGTAAATAACGGTGCAAATTACCGCAAACTTTAAAAATGCTCCGCGCTTTTCTTTGGGTGACATAATATACTTTGTACCTGCGCGGTTTAACGCGTATTTGAGAGCAAGCACAAATAAAAACACGTAAACGGGCAAAGTAAACACGCACGAGATAACCGCCGAACCTATAATTAGTGCCGCAGAGTTTGCCGAGTAATACTTTGCCGCAAATGCCGCCGAAAATCCGAACGCAAAGCCGTGCATTGCATAATATAGCGCAAATATACCGAATGTGTAAATGTTGAGCGAGCAAAAAAGCGCGCATACGGTTATTTTAAAATGATTTGCCGCTTCACTTTGAAAAAGCTTTGCAATATCGGTTTTGCCGCGCTCAAGGCTTGTGTTTATATAGGTTTTTAAATTTTCGCTGTCTGCCGCATTGAGCGACGCGGCATATGCGGCGCCGCACAGTGCCGCGGCAAACAGTATGGCGGCGGCCAAAAGTATTGCTGCAGCGCCTGTACATTTTTTGTTTGGCATAATTTATCCCTCCGTCATAACTTTATGACGGCAAGTGAGTTTTAATTACCGTTGTTTTTAAAAATAATTTTTTTAAAAGTTTAAAAAATCTCAAAAAAACTCTTGACAAACTCAAATTTTTGATGTATAATTTATTGGAAAACAAAGAAGAAGTCCATTCTCACCTAAAGATTTAGTTTGTCTTTACGGTTAATATGCTTGTTGAATGTATATGAACGGGTGGATTTCGTCCGTTCATTTTTTTATGTTTACGGACTGCGGTTTTAAATTAATTTTGGAGGTGCTTTATCATCAGTAGCAAAGAATTGTTGATTAATGATGAAATCAGGGAAAAAGAAGTAAGGCTGATAGACTTTGACGGGTCGCAGCTCGGTATTGTGTCGGTTAAAGACGCACTTAAAAAAGCAGACGAACGTAATCTTGACCTTGTTGAGATTGCTCCGCAGGCAAAACCGCACGTGTGCAAAATTATGGACTACGGCAAATATAAATTTGAATTGGCAAAACGTGAAAAAGAGTCCAGAAAAAATCAGCACGTTGTTAATACCAAAGAGGTAAAAATGTCACCGTCTATCGACGTTCACGATTTCAACACCAAAGTTAATCAGGCGGCAAAGTTCTTGAAATCGGGTGATAAGGTTAAAGTTACCGTTAGATTTAGAGGAAGGGAAATGCATCATACCACTCTCGGACAAAGTTTGCTCGAAAAATTCGGCGAAAGTTTGTCGGAATCGGGACAGGTTGAAAAGCAACCCAAGCTTGAAGGCAGAAATATGTCTATGGTAGTTGCCCCTAAATAATACTGCAAATAATAAAATTTTTAATTTTTCGGAAGGAGTGTAATTAAAATGCCTAAAATTAAAACCCACAGAGGTGCGGCAAAAAGATTTAACCTCACCAAAAACGGAAAGGTTAAGCTCAATCAAGCATTCAGAAGACATATCTTGACCAAAAAGTCAACAAAGAGAAAAAGAGCTTTGAGAAAGCAGGCTTATGCATCAACTGCAAATGCAGCTACGATTAAAAGATTGATTTTGTATAAATAATATTCATTGAGGAGGCGTACGAAATGGCTAGAGTAAAAGGCGCTATGGCTACAAGAAAAAGACGTAAAAGAGTGTTAAAGCTCGCAAAAGGTTATAGAGGTGCAAAAAGCAAATGTTTCAGAACAGCCAAACAGGCCGTTATGAAATCGCTTGTTTACGCATATATCGGCAGAAAACAGAAAAAGAGAAACTTCAGACAGCTTTGGATTACAAGAATAAGCGCTGCTTGCAAATTAAACGGCACAAACTATTCACAGTTTATGAACGGTCTTAAAAAAGCAGGCGTTAATATGAACAGAAAAGTTTTGTCGGAAATTGCTATTGCAGATCCCGCAGCTTTTACACAGCTTGTTGAAACGGCAAAAGCCGCTCGCAACTAATATATATAGCTTGTAAGGCACTGTGCTTTCATTTATATGAGGGTGCGGTG
>USKN01000193.1 GCA_900555295.1 uncultured Eubacteriales bacterium | reverse complement strand
TGATGATACTTGGTGGGTGACCGCCCGGGAAAGTAGGACGTCGCTGGGGTAAATAATTTTTAAAACTGCTTTGCAAAATTTGCAAGGCAGTTTTTTTACAGAGATAAAAGCAAATAAACTTTCATCGCTTACAGATACTCTGCCGCAATTTAAGGAGCTTGGCGATTTTTCCGCAAACGAATATTACTATCTCTATAACAATGAGCTTTCAAAGTATATTGGACTTGATTTAAGCAAGTATGCCGAAAAAGATGTAACGGTTGATATTTATCAGCTTCGTGAGGGTATGCCCGAAAAATTTTATCCAATAGCCACCGCAAGAGGTATCGTTGTTAAATATGAAAGCGAAATTATAGGAGCGTTTATAAGCGCCGGGCGTCATTCGGTTGAAAATGCCTGCAGCTTATCGGGAAAGAGCTTTGATGAAAAGCATAAATCTTATACAGTAATATTTGACGCTGAATATGTGCGGGAGGAAACAATTTCAAACGGAAGTCAGTATTGGATATGCACCATGGTTTACAAATCCGATAACACCGGCTGGAAAATAGCTTCTGTCGGGCATTGATAAACATGTGGAATAAATATGTTAAATGTTTCCGAAGGTGATAAAGAATTTTTAAAACAGCATATTAAAAATATTGACAAATTAATAAACGGTAATTCTGTTAATGCTTTGTTGGACGCATTGGATGACGAAATTACGTACATGTGATTTGATAAGGAACGGTTTTACAACGATTTTTGAAAAAAGGTATAAGATGTGTGTAACAGAATATTTTACGACAATTAAAAACGATAACTTTTAAAGCATTTACATTAACGTGTAGGTGCTTGTTTTATACCAAAACGGAGGTGTTTTCATAATTGCAAGATATACTGCATACATCAGGTTTTGCTTTTTTGTTATTTGTACCAATACTGCGCCTGCCGAAAAAATTATATAATATAAAAAGATGGAAGCAGTAAAAAGTAAACTGCTTGTTTGACAATTGCAGAGGCTAAAAAAATATATCGTATAATCATTGCTTGACAATTGCTTATTTAACCTATTATAATATTAATATATTGTATTTTGGAGGATAATTATAGTGAGTGCAAATCAAAAATATATAGAACTTCATACACATCTCGACGGTTCAATTACTTTGGAAATTGCAAAAGAGCTTGCCGAAATTCAAAAAAAGGATTTATCGCATTACACTGATGAGCAATTAATCCAACTTATACGCGCACCGAAAAATTGCACAGATTTAAATGATTTTTTAAAGTGTTTTGATTTCCCTGTTTCACTTATGCAAACAAAAGAGTCTATAAAAAAGGCTGTTTGCCTTGTGCTCGATAATATGAAAAATGACGGTGTGTTATATGCCGAAATTATTTTTGCACCGCAAAATCATACAAAATGCGGACTTACCCAACAGGAAGCTGTAATTGCGGCAATTGACGGTTTAAACAAATCGGACATATATGCAAATTTGCTTTTATGCTTTATGCGCGGAAACGGCAATGAAAAACAAAACCTAATTACTTTAAATACAGCACGTAAATTTATAACCGAAAGCGGCGGTGTTACCGGCGTTAATCTTGCCGGCGCAGAGGCTGTATACCCAACACACAAATACAGTGAGCTTTTTGCTGAAGTTAAAAAATCCAAAATTCCGTTTACAATACACGCGGGCGAAGCCGACGGCGCAAAAAGCGTTAAAGATGCAATTAATTTTGGAGCGTCAAGAATTGGTCACGGTGTAAGAATTATTGAAGACGAAAACGTTGTAAACCTTGTAAAAAATAATAATATAACACTTGAAATGTGCCCTACAAGCAACCGCATTACTCGCGCGGTTGATGATATGAATAAATATCCGTTTATTAATTATTTAAACCGCGGTTTAAAGGTAACAATTAATTCGGATGATCCCGCAATTGAAAATACAACGTTATCAAAAGAGTTTTTATATATGAAAAATAAATTTGGATTAACCGAGAGTCAACAGCAAACCGTAACATATAATGCTTTAAACGCTGCTTTTACATCGGATACTACAAAAAAACATTTAAAAAAACTCTTAAATTGCGATGTTGCAACCAACGGTTGACATAAAGAAAACAATATTTTCTTGTTTTGAAACTTTTAATATATTATAATTAATAAAACAAGAAAAAAACTAAAAACGGAGGTTGAAAAAATGGATATATCGGAAAGAATACAAAGTTTAAGAAAATCCAAAGGTTTGTCGCAGGAACAGCTTGCGGAAAAATTAAACGTTTCAAGACAGGCAGTGTCAAAATGGGAAAGCGGTTCAAGCGTTCCCGATACAGAAAAAATAATACTTTTAAGTGATTGTTTAAATACAACAACCGACTATTTGCTGAAAGGTACATCGCCCCAAAACGGTAAAATAAATACCGCAGCAAATTATTTGATTGTTTCAACGGCTGTTAATGTAATTGGATTGGTTGTTTCGGCTGTAAGCTGGCTTGAATTTCAAAGAGTATATTCTGTAGGCATAGGAATAATTGCAACTGTAATAGGGCTTGCATTATATTGTTACGGACAATCGGTAAATTGCTGTAAAAAAGCAAAAAAATTATATTGGATGGTTAATGTATGGTTTATTACATTTATTCCGCTTTCGCTGGCGTATAATGTGCTTTGTGCAATTACGGGCGGTTATTTTCCGCTTTTGTCGCCAATACCGTTGATTGGCAATTCATTTGGTGCATATATATTATTTTTTGTGTTTTATGCGGCATTTTGCATTACAACAGACTATATTATTCATAATAAAAAGGGTTGATACAAATGATAGGAACAGGAACATTAATTAATACTGCCGCAATAGCGGCAGGCGGAATAATCGGCATCAGTTTCGGCAATGCGATTAAAGAACGCTACAAAGAAACATTAAACAGTGCATGCGGGGTAAGCGTATTATTTATAGGAATTGCCGGCACTATGCAGTATATGCTGAAAATAGCGCAAAACGGTCTTGAAAGTACGGGTACAATGCTTGTTGTATTGTCACTTGTGTTGGGCGGATTTATGGGCGAACTTTTTAATATTGAAAATGCATTGGAAAAATTTGCGGAATTTTTAAAACAAAAAAGCGGTAATGAAAAAGACAGCAAATTTATAAATGCATTTCTTGCTTCAACTTTTACGGTATGTATAGGCGCTATGGCTGTAATAGGTGCAATAAACGACGGTATATATGGCGATTGGTCCGTACTCGGAGCAAAAAGCGTGCTTGATTTTACTGTTATACTTGTAATGTCTTGTTCACTCGGAAAAGGCTGTGTTTTTTCGGCTGTACCTGTTTTTGCTTTTGAGGGTGTAATAACCGTTTTGGCAAGATTTTTAAAATCTCTTATGACGCAAAATGCGCTT
>USKN01000192.1 GCA_900555295.1 uncultured Eubacteriales bacterium | reverse complement strand
GAGCGCGCTATGACGCATTTTGACGACAGCAAAAGTTTGGCTGTTACCGATGATTTTGTTGAGGTGCGCCCAAAAGGTATAACGGATACATACGTTTTTGCATATGCCGGTTCAAACGAGGAGTGTCTTGACGCTTTTTATGCGCTTACGGGTAAAACACCGCTTTTGCCGAGGTTTGCTTTGGGTAATTGGTGGAGTAAATTTTATAAGTACACCGAAAAAACGTACCTTGACCTTATGAACCGTTTTAAAGACGAGGGTATTCCCATATCGGTTGCGGTTATAGATATGGATTGGCATAAAGTTGATATTGACCCGAAATACGGCTCGGGCTGGACGGGATTTAGCTGGAATACCGACTTTTTCCCCAATCCAAAAAGATTTTTGGACTCACTTCATAAGCTTAATACAAAAACATCTCTTAATCTTCACCCTGCCGCAGGCATTTCGGCGCACGAGGATTGTTATAAGGCAACGGCGGAGGCTATGGGTGTAGATAGCAGTACGGAGGAAAATATTCCCTTTGATATTGCCGACAAAAAATTTATAGACGTATACTTTGATAAAGTTTTAAAACCGCTTGAGGATATGGGTGTTGATTTTTGGTGGATGGATTGGCAACAGGGCAATACAAGCAAAACAGAGGGTCTTGACCCGCTTTGGATGCTCAACCACTATCATTACAATCACGCACGTGAGGGCGGCAAGCGCGGTATTTTGTTCTCGCGTTTTTCGGGTTACGGCTCACAGCGTTATCCTGTTGGTTTTTCGGGCGATACGATTGTAAGCTGGGAAAGTCTTGATTTTCAGCCCTACTTTACAATTTGTGCCGCAAATGTGGGTTACGGCTGGTGGAGTCACGATATAGGCGGACATATGTGTGGCATACGCGATGATGAGCTTATGAACCGCTGGACGCAGTGGGGAGTATTTTCGCCCATTATGCGACTTCATTCGTCAAACAGTGAGTTTATAGACCGTGAACCGTGGAATTATAATTACGAAACGCATACGAGTATGAAAAAGTTTATGCGTTTAAGATGTGAAATGATGCCGTATCTTTACACAATGAATTATCGTGCGTATAAAGATAACCGCCCGATTGTACTGCCTTTGTATTACACATACAAAGAGTGGTCGGCACGCGAGATTAAAAACGAGTATTCGTTTGGTACGGAGCTTATTGTATGCCCCATTACACATCCTGCCGACAGTGTTACGCATATGGGAAGCGCAAAGGTATATTTGCCGGAGGGTGAATGGTATGACTTTTTCAATAAATATAAATATCACGGCAACAGATTTGTAAACGTATACAGAAAGTACGACGAAATGCCCGTATTTGCAAAGGCGGGTGCAATAATACCAATGAGTTCGGCGGACGTGGGTGCCGATGAAAACCCCGAGGAAATGGTATTAAACATATTCCCCGGTGCGGATAATACATTTACGCTTTATGAGGACGATAACTTAACCGAAAGTTACTTAAACGGCAAGTTTGCGCAAACGGATATAAACCTCGATTGGAAAAACGGTGCAATAACCGTAAGTGCGCCCAAAGGCGATACAAGCGTTATTCCCAAAAACAGGCATTACAAGGTTGTATTAAATTGTGTTGACGATTGTAATGTATCGGTTAACATAGGATTTGAAAAGCGCTATGAAAACGGTGCGATAGTTGTTGAGTTTGACGGCACGAACGAAACCGCAATTTCGTTTGATAACTTATGCATTACAAAAAACGACTATGTACAAAAAATATTTGATATATTATATCCCGCGAAGGCGGAACACAACCTTAAAGGCAGTATTATGTGGAAAGTACGCAATAAGTCGAAATCGGAGGCAATATCCGATATTATTGCAATGGATATTGACAGTAATCTTAAATCAGCATTGCTTGAAATACTTTTGTAATTTTATTAAACCTGCGGAGTGTGATAAAATGAATCCGAGATTTTCGATTACCGAAAAAATACTTGATACAGCAACGCAAATTGCGGAAATGACGGGCGAGATAAATGCAACATCGGACTTAAATAAAAACCCGACTTTGCGAAGAAAAAACCGTATACAAACAATATACGGTTCGCTTGCAATTGAACAGAATACACTTACACTCGATCAGGTAACGGCGGTTATAAACGGCAAGGCGGTAATTGCACCGCCAAAAGATATACAAGAGGTTAAAAATGCGTATGAAATATACGAATTGCTTAATTTGTTAAACCCGTATTCCGTTGACGATTTATTAAAATCTCACGGTGTTATGATGAGCGGGCTTATAGAAAATGCCGGAGAGTTTAGGCAAAAACCGGTTGGTGTGGTTGACAGTAAAACAGGTGAAATAATACATTTCGGTACGCTTCCTCTGTATGTACCGGAAGCTGTTGAAAAACTAATGGATTGGACAGAAAAAAGCAAACTTCACCCATTGGTAAAGTCTTGTGTTTTTCATTATGAGTTTGAATTGATACATCCGTTTTTGGACGGTAACGGGCGGTGCGGCCGCCTGTGGCACACGCTTATACTATCAAAATGGAAACCGATTTTTGCGTGGCTCCCTATAGAGTCTATGATTTATAAATATCAAAGAGATTACTATGATGTAATTAATAAATGCAATGAAACATATAATTCGACCGCATTTATTGAATTTATGCTGAATGTCATTAAAAACGTTTTATCCGAGGCAATGGAAAATATTTAAATAACAAAAAAATCACTTGTTTTAAACAAGTGATTTTTTTATGGAGCTGGTGGTGAGAATCGAACTCACAACCTTCTCATTACGAGTGAGATGCTCTGCCATTGAGCCACATCAGCATATTGGGTTTTGCAACGTTGATTATTATACCGAATTTTCTCCGTAAAGTCAACCCCTATCGCGAATTTTCTTTTAAAAAAATTTCGTGCGGACAAAATCCGCCTACGCCGGGCGGTTTACGGTTGTAACCACGCACAATGTGTGGTACAATGATACATACAGAAATTCAGGATGGGAAAGGGCGGCTTTTCATGGGTTATAAGCTGGAGCTCGGCGCATGGAGCGCGGTTTTCGCCGTGCCGAACGCGCTTGTAGATCGATATATCAAGGAGGCGGACGGAGATCAGCTCAAGGTCATGCTGTGGCTTCTGCGCCATAACGGGCGGCCGTATGCGGCGGAGGATCTTGCAGCCGCGCTCGGCATCACCCCGCAGCGTGTCGATACCGCGCTCGGCTTCTGGATGAAAAGCGGCCTCATTTGTAGCGTTGACACCCCGCTGGATACCGCCCTTACGCCGAATCACGTGGAGAGCCCCACGCCCGTCGCACCGCAGCCAAAGGCCGCTCCAACACAGCCGCAGCGCCCCACCGCGCCGAAGCGTATGCTGCGCCCGGACGGGCTTTATATCTCGGAGCGCGTAGAGTCCTCCCCGGAGATTCGCCGCCTTGTAGAGGAAGCGCAGAA